>JANOJM010000302.1:0-9366 GCA_031418735.1 Nitrospiraceae bacterium
CGGTGTTCTGGCGCCGCACAGCGCACGATCAGAGAAAGTTGACGAGCGTGCCTCTTGCCCCCTGCTTGTAAGACTCCGACGTTTGGCCTGATATGTACCGATTATCAATTGATGGGCATGATGTTCTTGCGCGGCTGTCGGGACGTCGAAGACATTCTTGAAGGTCATCCATCGACACCTTGACAGTTTTCTTGCCCGTTCACTAGACTGCTCTCCCTTTTCCTCTTACTCACTTATCGAGAGGCTTGATGATGTACAGCCTCGCCTCCTTCTCGATCTCGGACACGACTGAATGTGCCTCGGAACTCCGCAAGCTAGGAGGAGGGGCTTCATCCGCGCAGGACGTCGCCCAACGGATTGCCTCCTATCTCTATCGGCAGCTTGGGAGCGATCAGACTGGTCGGCAGGATTGCGTTCTGGTTCGCTGTTTTCTCACTCGTGCCTATGGGGAACTTGATCCTCAGTCCCAAGACTGTGCCAGGCGAGCCTTGGCTTGTGGACCCGGCTCTTTGGACATGAAATGCCTGACGCTGTTCGGGACGGCAGGAGAGCGGCCTGAGTGGAATGAGCGAGGTCGCTCCCGGCACTATCGATCGATTCCATTAACCGGCAGCCAGTCCGTTGCTCAATTCTCCATGGTTTCACAATTATTGCAGCAGCTCGGCGTAGAACTCGCATCAAAGACACAACCGGAGTCAGACCTGCTGGTCGGTGGGGTTGAGCAAACGTATAATGTTTTTCATGTGCCAGATGCCAAGGGTAGCCCCTTTGTGCCGGCCCAAGAGGAATTTATAATTCCCTTCGGTATCGAATCGGTCTTGGGGTTTGGCGGAGATCTTCCATCCAAAGAGTTCTTCGCGATCATCTTATTCTCAAAACAGAAAATATCCCGCGAGACGGGAGAACTGTTCAAACCGCTGGCAATGAGCGTCAAATTGGCTCTGCTGCCCTTCGATGGAAGGGGCTCGAAACGTTCGATTGTCCGAGTGGAGAATCAGCGGGGCGGTGGCAGGCGCGGGTCGTAGCCAATGCGGGAGTCGGCACGAAGGCGCCAGATGTTACGAGCCAGATCTGGCTGAACAGCGTGCCGTTGCATCTGTCCGACCTGGAGGGCAAGGTCGTGATGGTCGAGTTCTGGACTATCGGTTGCTACAACTGCCGAAATGTCGAACCCTATGTGAAGCAGTGGCATCAGAAGTATTCGGATAAGGGGCTCGTGGTCATCGGCGTGCATTCGCCGGAGTTCTCCTACGAACGCGACTTTGCGAAGGTGAAGCAATATATCCAGGAGCACGACATCCGCTTTCCCATCCCTATCGACAACGACTTCTCGACGTGGAATCGCTATGGCAACCGGTACTGGCCTGCGATGTATCTCATCGATAAGCAGGGCGTGATTCGTCATGTCCGGATCGGTGAGGGCCGGTATCAGGAAACGGAAGGGTTGATCCAATCGTTGCTGGCTGAGACGTTCCACCCTACGTAGCTGCGGCTTTCGAAGCCGAATGGCGGTTTGGTAAGTTGCCTGTTTACATGTCAGATGTTATCGGTTGTGAATCGTTGCTGAAGTATTTCCCCCATACCCATAACACCGGCAGCGTCGTTCGATCCCTGGTTCCAGCTTGCAGGCAGTCGGCATCTTCCAATCGCTTCCTTCTCTGCTCCGTTCATGGGGATACCGGTCAATGTGCCATCCGGAATCTTGACGTGAGGATAGCGCGCGCACTACACTTGGGGAATACTGGTATTTAAACAGGAGCTCCTATGGCGAGACTGCGTGGGCTCAAGAGTGGGAAGAAGTCATCGGTATTGCAGGATGCAGCTGCGTTGACCGCTCAGTTGGCAGCCGGTCTTGAAAAAATCGGGCTGGCGATGAAAAGTCGGACATGGCGGCGAGAAGGTCGAGCAGGTCTTGGTCCATTACAGAGGCAGGTTCTTACGCTTCTTCGGTCCAAGCCCGGGCAGCGTGCACAGGTCTCAACGGTGGCGAATGAGTTGGCCATCAGACTTCCGACGGCGTCGGAAGTCATTGCCACACTCGAACGGAAGCAGTTGGTTCGGCGGCGTCGCGACATGAGCGATGGCCGAGTTGTGATGGCGCAATTGACGGCCAAAGGAAATAGATCTTGTACGCCATCTTCCCGGATGCCCGATCGGTTGGCGACTGCGACAGAGGCACTCTCTGAGCCGGAACAAGTCATCCTCCTCACGTCCCTGGTAAAGATCATTCGTAGTCTCCAAGAGCAGGGTGAGATCTCTGTCGCGAGGATGTGCGTATCCTGTAACAGCTTTCACCCCAATCAACATGCCAATGCTGACCGGCCGCATCACTGTGACTCTCTGAACATTCCACTCAGTGATCGGTCGCTACGTCTTGATTGCCATGTGTTTGAGCCGGCTTCGACCGTACAGGTCAATGAGGCCTGGGCCAACTTTACTAGTTCTCGTATTGCCTAGGCGTCGTAACTTCAGTGGTGGAGTTGGGCTTGGTATGGATGAGCTTGTGGGGAATTAGGGGAATCATGAGCGAAGGGAGGACTGACATTCTCTTCAAGAAAGGCTCGAACCGCTCGTCTGAGGATGAATGGCTCGGGCCGGAATCCCATATGCCGAATTTGAGTCGGGAACTTCGCCGTCGTGAACCGAGGAGAATCAGCTTCGCTTCCGTGTGGATAGTCGGTGTGATGTTTGCGACCGGTGTGGCAGCCGGATGTCTTGCCGTGCGCCTCTTCGATCGACGGTCTTGACCCTCTCAGCCCTTTCATCCTCAACGGTTATTTTCGATACAAGAGATGATCGGCTTCGATCTGCGTGAGTAGATCGTCCAGTGCGGCTTGGACTGCTTCTGCAATCGGGGTCTGATCGGAAGCCGTGACCCATCGAACGCTCGACCCTGCCGTTTCTTTTTCCACCAGATAAGACTTGATCGTTGGCTTCTCCGAAGAGCCTAAGACTGATTCAAGGCGTACGCGGTAGTAGTATTTATTGTGAGATCGCATTGTCAGCCAGGCCTTGATGGTCAAGGTAAGATTGGCAGGGGTATCACTTACCGAGGCAAATGACTGATGCGATTGAATGTAATTTATCGCGGCGGTTCGCAGATCCTGTACCGGCCAGTCGAGCAAAGGGATGCCCGGCATGTGATCGGCTCCTTCCACTGCCAGAAAGGGCACAATGACTTGTAGCGAGTGCGCGATGGCGATGGACGAAACAGCCGGAGGTGCAGGGGCGACGTGAATTCGGTGGACGCATCCCCAGCTGAATAACAGGAGCCCGCCGAGAAGTATTCGAGAGAATTGGCGCAGGGGATGGTCGGCGTTCACGGATTCGTCGTTGTGGTGGGTGGATTCAGCATATCCAAATCCTTCAAGGCGCGCAGGGCCTGTTCTCGATATGGCTTGTCTGTGGGATTTGTATAGGTGTTGATCACGCGTCGATAGGTGGCACGGGCTTGGAGGTATTGGCGCTTGATGGTGAAGTATTGGCCCAGTGCGAGCCAGTTTGTGGACGCGGCTTCGTTGGCAGTGGTCATCAGGGCAAACTCCCGTTCGACCGATGTGGTGCCTTGTTGTCCGGCCCGCTTCCTGACGGTGTCTCCCATCTGGCTAGCCATCGCTTCAATCTGCTCATTGTCCCGGATCGCAGATTCCACTCGGTTGGCTTTTAGACTGTCATAGAACGCGTCGGCATGATTCTTAATCAGGTTCGCTCGTTCTTGGTAGCTATCGTGGGCACAACCGGCTCCTATCAGGCAACAGGCGACGAGTACCAGCGATCTGTACGATGCGAATCGGGGTCTTGTCATGAGTCGTGCTCCTTGGGTTCTTAACGGATGAGGCTCCAAGCCGCTTGGTACAGTTTATCCTACCGAATTTGGAACGAAAACGCGACCAGGCTTCGTGAAGTCTGCTACCTCCTCTAGTGACACATGAGTCTGAAGTATGGTATGAGTCCCACTCATTTTTGCATCTCTGTTTCGTCCCCATCGTCTAGCCTGGCCTAGGACATTGCCCTTTCAAGGCAGTAACACGGGTTCAAATCCCGTTGGGGACACCAGCAAAACGCCATACGCCGCTCTGTCTTCTACCATCGCGCCATCATTCCTCGAAGGCTCCGCCATTACTGCAATGGTCTGACACGGCTTTGGCCTAGTCTCTCGACCAGCGACCGAGATGACGCTTGCTTGGCGAAGGCCTGGCTCCACCCGATGGACTAGGCACTTGCCTTGCAGATTGATCGGTTACTCTCTTAGAATACGCCTCTTGCGAGGTGCTTATGTTGCTCCGATTCATCAGTATCCTTCTGTTGTCGATCAGTTGTCTCGCCGTGCCTGTATGGGCTGACTTTCAGTCTGGCATGGATGCCAATAACCGTGAAGACTACGCCACAGCCTTGCATGAGTGGCGACCGCTCGCCGAACAGGGAGATGCCCTCGCGCAGTACCACCTCGGCGTGCTGTATCGCAAAGGCCGAGGCGTACCGCAGGACGATGTCCAAGCACGGCAGTGGTATGACAAAGCGGCAGTACAGGGACAGGCCAAAGCGCAATACAACCTGGGAACGCTGTATTTTAACGGAGAAGGAGTTCCGAAAGACTATCGGCAGGCCTTGCGATGGTTCCGTCTGGCCGCAGACCAAAGAGAGGCCATCGCTCAAACGAAAATCGCCATCATGTACGAGGATGGCCTAGGGGTGCCGCATGATCTTGTGCAGGCCTATAAGTGGTACAGCCTGGCGATAACGAGCGGAGATAAGCCGGCGGACCTTCTTCGTAAGTCGCTCGCCGACCAGATGACCCCTCCTCAGATCGCCGAGGCGCAGAAGCTGGCGCAGGAGTGGAAGCCAAAGACCCCGTCAGCTCCTCGCTGAACCACACGACTTCGACACACTCCTGCCGATCAATATACGAATTTCCCCACGCCCAGCCTTGAGGTTTAACCATTACCCTTCTACACTGGCCCTCTCTGTGAGGCCCCCATGTCCTTCAAGATTCGTCCCTTCCGCCGTTTCCCTGTGCACTGCGCCATCATGTATAACGCGGGTGCATTATTCACGCTGCCACTGATCTACGTGTTGAGTTTCGGAATACTGTTAACACTCCTGGCGAGTAGTGGATCCGCCTATGCGGAGTGGATGTCGCTTGGTGAAAGCGACGCTGGAACGACTGTCTACGCCGATTCAGCCACCATGCGCCGCGAAGGGGATCTGGTGAAGATGTCGGTACTGTTCGATTTCAAGACAATACAAGCCAAGGCGGCTGTCTCATATTTGTCGGCAAAGGCGCAAATGGAATATGACTGTGTCGGACAGCGCTTTGAGGGGCTTACGGTCCTGTATTTTTCGGACAATATGGGAAACGGTAAGTTGCTTGATCGCAGCTCAGGAAAAAACAAATGGCTACGAATTTCACCAGGCAGTCTTGACTACGTTCTGTGGGGTCTTGCATGCGGCAAGAAGTGATTGCGCAGTCGCATGTAACTTTCGATGTAGACAAGGTTACACAATGAGCAACCAACGCTCTACACGCGAGAGCATGTCTACCGAGGAGGCTACCGCCATTGTGGAATTGCTCGAACGGTTGGGGCGGATGATTGAGATGGGATAGCGGGCGGCGAACAACTCGACCGCGCACGCATGAAATGGAGAGCGAGTTCTGAAGGGCATGAGCAGCAAGCTTGGAGGGAGCTATTTCATTGGTGGCTTAGGTGATGCGGGAAGTTGTTGGAAACGAATCGGGTGCGCTTACGAGCTATAAAGGCACACCACACGCACAATAAGCCGCCGAGCACCAGGCTGGCTACAACCACACTAATGCTACCAACAACCCAAAACATGAATAGTTCGTATAGCATGGCGTGTGTCCTTCAATAGTTATGTCAGGCGCCTCTCCGCTCTTGCCGCAGTCTCTGTCTATGTGAGCCTCCCGCATCTGTTTCCCCCGGCTGCTACCGACCACCCCTCTCTGCATGTAAGTACATCACGCCATCATGGTTGCGTCCAGCCCTACGGAAGTGCTGCAAGAGGCCCTACGGAAGCACTCCAACGTCCATCTATCACCGGCCAGACGGTTCCAACTACAGACAGGTTGCGCCTCAGAACCGAGTAGCGTTAAAAGCATGGCATAGGCGGAAGAGGCCGGATATCAAGTAGTGGGGAATTGTCGGTGAAGATGTCCCGGTGTCGCCGTGGGAGTGGTGGAAGCGGAGCAGGTGAGTTACCAGGCATCTCTCTCTGCTAGGCCGCCAGCTTGATTGTTCTCGGAAATGGCATGATGATGTGTTTGAGATGTGAGCTTAAAGGGTTTAACGCCCCGTTGAGAACACCACATTCTACCTCCATTCCTCTCGGTGGCCGACTCGCCGTTTCAGCCTTTTCATTCCGTTGAGTTTGTCGTGCGGGGTGGATACACTGGCCGGTGGCTGAGACAAGTCCGGTCTGTCTGGTTCATCTGGTTGGTTTGGTTTATTTGGGTAGCTTCAGTTAACTAAACAAACAAGACAAACCAAACAACGATCTTCTTATGCTGCAGTGCTTTTCCTGCGACCGATTCCATGTTTGAACGATCTATCACACCACTCATTATAGTTGCGTTGTTACTGGGGACAGTATTAGCCCTCCGTTCCATCGATCCCCCTTCAGCGACGCCGGTGCCTGCCTCATCGGTGCCAGTGCTTACTCCTGACAGAGTCCCGCTAGTCACGGGAGATGAACCGATTGCAGAGATTTTTACGAAAGCCGGTTGCGCGGTGTGCCACACCGTTTCGGGTATTCCTGGTGCCGATGGGCGCGTAGGGCCGCCCCTCCTATTAGGTGCTACGGGGCCTGCGCGATTGGCCGATCCGGCTTACCGGGGCCACGCGAAGACAGTGCATGATTATGTGATTGAGTCGGTCCTCGAACCGGGGCTGTTTATCGTGCCGGGATATCCGTCCAGCACGATGCCGATTTGGTACGGCGCGAAACTCAGCGCCCTCGCCCTGGAGAAGATAGCGTCGTATCTTGAGCGGCAAGGGGGTACGGCGGTTCAGTAAGCGCGGTGGTTCTCGCCGGATTGGTAACGAGGCGTGTGGGTGATGAGGGGGAGGGCTACCGTTTGCGCAGAGGGGTCACATTCCCCGAGGCTCCCCCCTGGATCTTGAAGGCACCAGTCGTGGGGTCACCTGATTTCTTGTCGAGGAGCGCGTTGATCGCATCGTCCCCCCTGAGACCTTCGATCTTGATCCTGAGCCGGAGATTATTCGCACTGTCAGCATTGATCAAGGCCTGTTCAAGTGAAATCCGTTCTGCTTTATACAGTTGGAATAGGACGTGGTCGAACGTCTGACAGCCTTCATCCACCCCTTGCTCCATCGCTTCTTTGAGTAAATCGACCTCGGCTTTCTTGACAAGATCCTTAACGCGGGGGGTGTCGAGCATGATTTCCAGTGCCGGGACCCGCTTCCCGTCGACGGATGGCACGAGCCGCTGTGAGATGATGGCGCGAAGATTGAGCGACAATTGGAGATAGATCTGCGCATGCCGCTCCACCGGGAAAAAATTCATAATGCGTTCGATGGCCTGATTCGCGTTGTTTGAGTGGAGGGTGGCGATGCAGAGGTGTCCGGTTTCCGCAAAGGTGATTGCGGCTTCCATCGTTTCCGTGTCCCGGACTTCGCCGATCAGAATCACATCCGGTGCCTGCCGCAGGGTATTCTTGAGCGCGTTTTGAAACGAGAGTGTATCGAAGCCGACTTCTCGCTGAGTGATGAGCGATCGCTTATGGCTGTGGACGAATTCGATCGGGTCTTCCACGGTCACGATATGGCCGGGATGGGTGGAGTTGCGGTGATCGATCATGGCGGCGAGGGTGGTGGATTTCCCTGAACCGGTGGCTCCGACTACCAGCACCAATCCGCGTTTCGTCATGGCGATGTCTTTGACAATCGGCGGCAAGCCTAATTGCTCGACGGTCTGGATCTCGGCTTTGATATGTCGGAAGACTATGCCGACATTCCCTCGCTGCCGAAAAACATTGACACGAAAACGACCGAGCTCTTTGTAGTAAAGGGCAAGGTTCATTTCCATTTTCTCCTCGAATTCCCCACGCTGCTGACCGCGCATCAGCGCGAGCGCAAGGGCTTCGAGTTGTTCGTTGGTAAACGGCGGCGCGGAGGTTTGCTGTGTCGAGCCGTGGATGCGATAGGCGGGAGCTGAGTCGACGGTCAAGTAGAGGTCTGAGGCTTCTTGATCCACCATGACTTTCAAGAGACTGCGGACGTCCATCGCTACCCCCGTTTCCCCTGCCAAATATCCTAGGCTGCGCCGCCCATTGCGGTTCCAAACAGATTGGGATTCATGCTGCGCGATTGAGCTTCGCTCTTTGTGACGATCCCACGGGTCGCTAGATCAAACAGCGCCATGTCCATCGTTTGCATGCCGTCTTTCTGACTGGCCTGCATAATTCCAGGAATTTGGTGCAACTTGCCCTCTCGAATGAGGTTACGGACCGCGGTCGTGGCGACCATGATTTCGAGCGCGGCGACACGCCCGCCTACTTTCTTCTTCAGCAGGGTCTGCGTGATGACTGCTTCCAAGGCTTCTGCGATTTGCGTGCGAATCTGGGACTGTTGGTTTGGGGGAAAGGCGTCGATGATGCGGTCGATGGTCTTCGGCGCACTGGAGGTGTGGAGCGTACCAAAGACCAAGTGGCCTGTTTCCGCAGCAGTCAGTGCGAGCTGGATGGTTTCCAGGTCGCGCATTTCGCCCACGAGGATAATGTCCGGGTCTTCGCGGAGGGAGGCTCTCAGTGCGTTCGCGAACGACAGGGTATGGACGCCCATCTCCCGCTGATTCACGAGGCATTTTTTTGTTTTGTGGATAAATTCGATCGGATCTTCGATCGTGATGATGTGACCTTCAAACGTGTTGTTCAAATAATCGACCATGGACGCCAGCGTCGTCGACTTGCCGGACCCGGTTGGGCCGGTGACAAGGATCAGCCCCTTTTCACGATCGCAGAGCTGTCGCACGATTGGCGGCATGCCGAGCTTTTCCATCGGAATGATCTGGGTGGGAATGTTTCGGAAGACGGCGCCAAGCCCACGGTTTTGGACGAAAACATTGACGCGGAATCTGGCGATGTCGCCTAGTTCAAAAGAAAAGTCACACTCATGCTTTTCTTCGAAATTCTTCCGCTGCGTATCGCTCATCATGTCATAGACCAGCGCGTGTGTTTCCTCCGTGGTCAGTGGGGGATGATCGAGCTTCTTGAGATCCCCGTTCATGCGGATCATCGGTGGCTCGCCGGCGCTGATGTGACAATCCGATGCGCCCTCCTTTGCCGTGAAGGTCAGGAGCTTCGAAATATCCATGAAGAGGACTCCTCGA
>JANOJM010000303.1:0-2796 GCA_031418735.1 Nitrospiraceae bacterium
CTGTGTGGTGATGAATGCCGGAACGAAGCTCGGGGAAATGAAGGATTCGGTCAAGGCTGTTCGCATGGTGAACATGAAGGGCCAGCTCGTGGAGGTGGAAGCACCCCAGGTGAGGTTCGAGTATCGACGGGCTTTGTTGCCACATGGCGTCGTCGTCGGGGTGTGGATTCAGTTGAAGCAGGGGGTTCGATCTGAGATCGAGCGAGTGGTCAAGGACTACCTCCATTATCGGCGGGACACACAACCGCTCGCGTTGCCGAGTGCCGGTTGTGTGTTTAAGAACCCTCCGAACGATTCCGCCGGCCGGCTGATTGAGGCGGTTGGCCTCAAGGGTGCACGCGTTGGCGATGCGGAGGTTTCGATGAAACATGCCAACTTTATGGTGAATCGGGGGCAGGCGCGGGCGGCGGATGTGACGGCATTGATCGGGAAGGTCCGCCGCGCTATTCGCCGGCTGGCGGGTGTGCGGTTAGATCTTGAACTCAAAATTGTGGGAGAGGCCTAGCGGTATGAGCGAGCCCCGGCTGTCAAAACGACCTCTTCTGACCCGCGCCCGTATCGGGGTACTGATGGGCGGGCAATCGGCTGAGCGAGATGTCTCGCTTCGGACGGGCGCTGCCGTCCATCGATCGCTGGTCCGTCGCGGCTACAACGCGGTGACTATTGATGTGGGGCCGATGCTCTCTCGGGATTTGCAGGACCAGAAGATCGAGCTGGCGTTTCTCGCATTGCACGGACCGGGCGGAGAAGATGGTTCGATCCAAGGGTTTCTGGAAACTCTGCGAGTCCCCTACACCGGATCCGGTATCCAGGCCAGTGCGATCGGCATGCATAAAGTCACGACGAAAACCCTCTTGGCCTCTGTGCACATTCCTGTGCCGGACGGCACAGTGGTGAAGCGCGGAGAGGAAGTTTCGCGCAGCACTGCGATGCGGAGGGCAAAATTACGCTGGCCCGTCGTAGTGAAGCCCGCGACGCAAGGGTCCACGATCGGCGTCACTATCGTGCGGAAGCCGGCGCAATGGCGTGACGCCCTGGCCTTGGCCCATCGCTACGACGTAGAGGCGATGGTTGAGGCCTACATCCCTGGGCATGAGGTCACGGTGTCGATCATTGGGCGGCAGCATGCATCCCCGCTGGTGCTTCCTGCCGTGGAAATTGTTGCGCCTGGTGGTTTTTACGATTTTTCGGCGAAGTATGAAAAGGGGAAAACTCAGTACCTCTGCCCTGCGCCCTTGACCGCGGCGATAAGCAGGCAGATTCGGATGTTGGCACTGCGTACCTATGAGGTGCTGGGTTGTGAAGGTGCGGCCCGGGTCGATTTCCGGATCACCCCGCGTGGCCGTCCTGTTGTGTTGGAGATTAATACGGCGCCGGGCATGACTGAAACAAGTTTATTGCCGATGGCCGCGGCACAGGCCGAGATCGACTATGACGAGCTGACCGAGCGGATTCTTGAGTCGGCCCTTGTTCGCGCAGCTCGCCTCGACCGTCCGTCAGCGGATGGGAGCATGCCGTGAAGGTATTTTTGCGGAAGAAAGCGGTTCGTGATGTTGGCCCTCGAGTGAATCAATGGAAGGGCGCGCGTGCCAGTCAGGTTTCAGATCAGCGGCAACAGGCACGTCGGGGGCGACTCGTCTCACGGTGGCGACGTGCGTTGCGCGTGGGACAATGGATCGTCGGCCTTGCAGTGTTGGCTTGGGGTCTGACTACGGCTACGCAAGAGATGGGACCGGTTCTGCAGGACTGGCTGGAAATCCGCGAGATAGAAGTCGAGGGCATTCACCATGTGACGAGGCCGGAAGTGTTGGAGCGGCTCGTCTTGAAGCCCGGCGTGGGGCTGCATCAAGTCAGCACAGCGTTTCTTGCCGAGCGAGTGCAGGCGCATGCCTGGATTAAGGAGGCGACGGTCGAACGTAGGCCGCCGCATCTGTTGCATGTCACCGTATTGGAGCGTACGCCGGCTGCCATTATTCGGATGGGTGCGGACCATTGGTTGAGCGATGAGAGCGGATATCTTCTAGCCAAGTTGGGCCGGCAGGATGATGAGACGCTGCCATTGTTGACCGGGCTGGAGCCTCAGGCCATGCAGCGTGGTGAGGCCCGTGTTCGCAATGCGATTCAGTCTGGGGTCGTGCTGGCCAAGCTTATCGCCAATACCCTCGATGGGCGGGTTGAAGTGGATCTCGCAAATCCGGTGAATGTGGTGGCGTCAGCCAGTGGGGTGCGATTTCAGTTTGGTGGTGACTCGCTGGTTGATCAGTGGGAGCGGTTCAGGAAAGTGAAACCGTCATTTAAAACTGCCTCTTCCGAAGGTCGGAAGCGCGAGGTGACCGAGATCGATTTGCGTTATGACAATCGTGTCATTGTGCGGGAAAGGGTGTGAGGGCTGTGCCAAAGCGTGATCAAATTCTTGTCGGGTTGGATATTGGGACGACCAAGATCTGCGCCATCGTGTCGGAAGTGACCGATGAGGGGGCGCTCAACATCATCGGGGTCGGATCCAGCCCATCGCGAGGGCTTCGCAAAGGCGTCGTGGTCGATATCGAGAGCACTGTGGAATCGATCAAGAAGGCGGTGGAGGAAGCCGAGCTGATGGCGGCGGTCCAGATCAATTCTGTCTATACCGGCATCGCCGGCAGCCACATCTCTGCAGAGAACTGCAAGGGGGTTGTGGCGCTCAAAAAGGCAGAGGTGTCGCGGGAAGACATTCAGCGTGCGATCGAAAGCGCGCGGACCCTGGCAGTCGTTCCCCATGAACGGCGGATTCTTCATGTACTGCCTCGTGAGTTCATG
>JANOJM010000304.1:0-3446 GCA_031418735.1 Nitrospiraceae bacterium
GGGTTCTCTCTCCTTGTGGCCTCGTTGGCTGACCTGTTTGAGCAGCCCGCAGCATAATTGAGATCATTTCTTGTGAATCCCTCAGCGCTTGCCTGCCCAGGTAACATCAGCTTCTCCGGGAATCATGTATTTGCTCGCGATCTTGCCGCAGCTGGAGGCCGGTGCGTCGAACAGTCAACAGGGCATCTCGTCTTCTATCGATCGGATGGCCGCCGGTTTCTTGCGACTGATCCGGAAGGCAACCCATTGCATGAATGTGAGTGGGGGACCGATGCCGCAGGCGATGCGGTCCTCCTCCGCGCTCGGCTACGGTTGGATTGGGGACAATGGGTCGGGTTAAAGCCGGCTGGTATGGTGAATGAAACCAGCCTCAATCTCGCGGGTAAGCCTGGCTGGCAAGGGCTCACAGCCGACGATTTGCGTGCGATGGCCGCTCAGGCGCTCCGGGTTCCGATGGAGGAAGTGCGGTTCTTCTATCGGAATGAGGATTTCCTGATCGAGCCGACCGGGAGGGCGACGATCCGTCAGAGGAAAGATGCCCTCTATGTGCTTCAGGATGGGGATTTCGAACGGGCCCGTTTCATGTCCTGTATGGGGGTGATGAACTGGCCCTCGATTGATTTTTTGCCGGTCGTCGAACTCTTTAAGTCATTGTTGCCGGGAACAGGATCTGCGGTCTTTGAATTGATTCGCGGACTCTACGACGATCAGAATGATGGGGCCTCGACCCCACGACCCTTGCGCTATCGAGGAATTCCCACCTATCCATCGGAAGCGGCGTTTCGCCTGTTTAGTAGTTTCTTCACTCCGCAGGCTCCTGCTGGAAGCGACCCATTCACGCTTTTCATGAATCCTGAACGGTCCAATCGCGTGGCCTGGCTGCCGGCTGCAACGATGCCGATTCGATATTTCGATCAACGAACGGGGGCTTGCCTGACGTTCCAAGGTGGCTTGTTGCACCGGGCGACGGTGGCGTCGGATTCCTCCGGGCTGTCCTATTTGAGCCCACAAGGTCGTCGAATTGTTCCCTGTGATCGGCGCGCCGAAATTTCTGAAGGCCATGTCGTTCTGAAAGATCGCGATCATGAAACGACGTTGCTTGTGACCCTGCCGCAAGGGAGTCTGGAACAGTCCGGTGTGCCGGTGGCCATGAGCCCGGTTGACTGGCGGTCGGTCTTTGTCCAGGGGGTTCCGCCCATCCGCCCTGCCGACGCCTACGGCGCGGTGTTGCTCTATCCGGAAGACGATTCTGTAATCGGTGAGTGCTCGGCGCAACCGTTCGTGGCTGATTATCTGCAAGATCTTGGCGAGCAGGACCGGGACATCGGCGCGGTCCTTACGAGCGCCCAGCGCGTGCTCATCGATAATGGCGATGCCGTCATTGCGACCTCTATTACTTTTGATCGGCCGAGAGACTATACCGTGCTGGTACGGTATCCGGCGTTTGCGCAAAAGCAGGCACAACAACTCTGGGGTATCTGCGCCGAGTTGCAGCGGTGGGATTGGCTCTCGCATATTCGATTCGTTTCAGACGAAGGACTGTACGATCGGGAAGCCCCCCACTCCTATGATGTGGTCTACTACTGGGTGCCCTATGACAGAGGAGATCGACCAGCCGGCCTGGCCGAATGTATGAAGGGGGTTAGCCGAGTCCTTCGGGAAGGAGGCCATGCGTTTGTCAGCGGTCCGGCTCAGCTCGGTCAGTACGGCGCATCTCACGGACTCCACATTCTTTGGGAAGAGTTGGTCGAACAGCTTCCCACGTTTCGGATGCATCGTACCATCTTGCCGAAAGCAAGGCTGCGGGAGGGGTTGACATTATTCCACATGAGGAAGGGTTAACCGGATGAGCGAGTCGACAGCAGAACAGATTCCCGACGAGGAGCCGAACGACAAGATTGTCGTGTATTGGGAACGGGAGTATTCGACGGCCATCGCGCCTGAGCGACTGAAGCTCGACTTCATGCCGCATCGACCCTTGTTGTCCGGGATGTCGCTCAACGAGCAGCGAACAGTGGCGGTCGAGGGCTACAAAGTGATTCCAGACGATTGTGGACCGGTGCGAACAGTGGGCCAGTACGGCTGGCTCATTCGGTCTCCGGTGGACTGCAAGATTCGTCGAACGGCCGATGGGGTCAAGTGGCAAGCGCCCCCGATCTTGCCGGAAGAGCGGATTCTTGGCTACAAGTCATTTTCAGGAACGTATGTCGATGTGATCTTAAACAGCGGGTATCCCAAGCTCTGCTGCGGTATTCGGTTCTTCTATCCCAAACAGGTGGGATTGATGATGAAGGATGTGCCGAACCACTTCTATCATTGCCCGGAACGGACGTTTTTTGTGTGGGAGGGGATAAAGACCCAGGAGTATAAGCGCACGCCGAATATCTACGACTGGCTTCCGAACTACGACGCCTTCACCGCCAACTTTCTGCTGCAGCTCACAAAGCCGACGACCATCAAGCGGGGTGATCCCATCGGGATCGTCGTCCCGGTGATGCTGCCCAAGCAGTTTGCGCTCGAAGAGCTCAAGCGGCATTAGGAAGGGTTAGCAGTTCTGCGCGAGCAGTTTCTTGCGGTGAACTGGGAGGTCAAGAACGTTTTCGTGTGTCGTGCTCCGGCCTTCGATCCACTGATCGGTCCCCATATCGGATAGGCCGTGGAAAAACGCTCCTGCTTCAATGGAAATCGCCGGGGTGCGAATATCGCCGATCACAATCCCAGGTTTCAGGATCTTGATTTTTTCCGATGCAATGACATCGCCATTGATTTTACCGCTCGTGATCAAGATCCCTGCCATGATGTTGCCCCTGATGACCGCGTGCTCCCCAACAATCAGCGTTCCGGTTGAGCGGAGTTCTCCCTCAAGCCGCCCATCGACCCGAATGTTGCCTTCCAATGTCAGGATACCTTTGAAGACCACGTCTTTTCCCAGGAACGTAAAATCGTCTTGACCTGCTACTGTGACAGGCTGACTTGTCCCGAACGCCCACATAACAGCCTCCTACAGCCGGCGCTTTTCTTGATGAGGCGTTGCGGCTTCTCGGATATGTCGATCTTCGACTAGCCCGCGTTGTACGTTCCAGGTTTCACGATGAGATTGCGCTTCATGAATGTTAGGCAGCGGCTCGCTTGCTGGCTGAGACTTCCGGATCCTCGACGGAACGCTGTGGCGTTTCTCGCGATATTTCACGAGGCGTCTCGCGGGAAACTTCCCGAACCGTCTGTGTCATCTCGAGCGTGCCGTTGAAGAACACTCCGTCCTCGATTGAGATCATCGGTGTCTTCACTCCGCCACTGAGAGCAGCAGGGGCGAGCAGCTGTATTTTTTCACTTGCCGAGACATCGCCGGTGATCTTTCCCATACACACGATGGTTCCTGCGCTCACCTTTGCAGTAATGACGGCTTCTTCTCCGACCAACAGGGTTCCGTCGGTATGGATTTCTCC
>JANOJM010000305.1:0-23650 GCA_031418735.1 Nitrospiraceae bacterium
GTCGCGTCCTTCGGCAGGTAGAGCCAGGCCCGCTGCGGCTTCGGCAGCCCTTCCTGCATCCGGACAAATCGCCCGACGACTTGTCTGAAGTACATCTCGGTCAGGACATTCGTGGCGTAGACACCGACACGGAGCCTGGGAATATCGACGCCTTCACTCACCATGTTCACCGCAACGAGCCATTGCTGGGTCTTATGTTGTGCGAACGAAGAGATCGTCTTCGACGCCGACGGATCGTCCGATATGGCCACTTGTGCGCGGCTTCCGGTGATACGGCCCAGCAGCTCTGCCACCTGCCTTGCATGGTCCTGATTCATCGCGACGATGAGTCCTCCGGCGTCCGGCTGTTCCTGCTTGCGGAGCCGGCGTAATTCAGTATGCGCATCCGTAATGACAGGCCCTAGCCAACTGTCTTGCAAGAGCGCGGTCTTGAGCCTCTCGCGCTGTAGTTCAAAGGTGAGTCCATCCTCGAAGGTCGCCCGATGTTCTCGGCCTTCCGAGAGCCATGCCAATTCTCCCTCATAGCTCGGAAATAGAATCGGACGGCAAACATTCTCGCGAATTGCCTCGGCATACCCATAGGTGAAATCAGCCTGGCTCTCGCCCTGCTCATACCGCACGTAAGGAATCGGATTGTTATCGGAGCGAAAGGGAGTGCCGGATAGGGCCAAGCGAAAGACCGCGTTTTCAAATGCCTCCAGTAACGCGTTGCCCCAATCCTTCCCCTCACCTGCATGGTGCAGCTCGTCAAAAATAAGCAGCGTGGGCCGGCTCCTGCAGGCACGTTGAAATATATCCGGTGCAAGACACACTTGTTGATAGGTCACGACTGCGCCATGGTAGTCGCGCGCTTCAATGGCCTGCTCGTTCGTCAGCGCAGGATCCAGATGAATGCCGACCTGTCCAGCGGCGTTGGACCATTGTGTGCGCAGATGGTTGGTCGGACAAATGACCAGCACACGGCTGGCTACCCGATCGGCGAGGTATTGATGGGCAATTCGAAGCGCGAAACGAGTTTTTCCCGCGGCGGGAGTTGCCGTGGCGAGAAAGTCAGGACGCGTATGGGTCAGGACGCCGGACACAGCGCGAGCCTGCCACTCGCGCAGCTTGGCCGTCCAGGGAGACAGGGTCACTGCAGCCTCTTGGTTCGAATGTCTACGCTGTGTTGTATGGACTGAGCCCGCATTATAATGAAGCTTCTGCAATCGCGATTTTTCAGGCGAGAGCCAAGTGGCCAGAGGCTAGAGGTGGATACTTCCAATCGGAAACTGCGCACATTGAACGAGCACATTCCTATCGTGCGCGTTCTGCGAGCAAAAAGGACACCTGGCTACGCCCTCCCTCCCCCTCGTGGCTGCTCCACAAATAATCTCACTCCCACCTTCTGTCCTTTAATCCTAGTCCGGCTGAGAGTCTCGATGATCTCCCGAGCCAATACTTCCGGCACTTCTACCAGGGAAAAACGATCCATCACTTCGACAGCGCCGATCACATTTGAATTGAGTCCGGCTTCGTTGGCAATCGCTCCGACAAGGTCGCCTGGTCGGATCCCTGCATCTTTACCTGCACCGATATAGACCTTGGCCATGCCCGCGGTTCGTCCGCCACGACCAGGCCCAGTGAATGGTCTGCTCTGTCCCTCCCGAGGCATCATGCCGCCGGGCCTGCCACGAGGATCGCCCATTGGGCGCCGCGCCATCGATGGGCGCTCCGGTGGCCTGGACGACACAGCCGGGATATCAGATTCTTTCCGCTCGCCACCCTGCATGCGAAAGAGGAGCTTCATGGAGGCCGCCGCCACCTCCAGAGGATCACCCTGGTCGGCAAGGGAGGCGGCCACAGCCCGAAATAGATCCAAGTCGCCGGCTGCGAGCACTTCTTCAATCTCGCCCTTGATTCGTGCCAGCCGTTTTGTGCGGAGATCGGTGACGGTCGGTACTGGCGTCACGACAATTTTCGCTTTTGTGAGCTGCTCGATGTTCCACAACAACCGCTGCTCGCGGGGATCGATCACGGTGATCGCGGACCCTTCACGCCCGGCCCGTCCAGTCCGCCCGATCCGATGAACGTAGCCTTCCGGCGACGTGGGCAAATCATAGTTCACCACATGCGACACGGAGGGAATATCCAAGCCCCGCGCTGCCACATCGGTGGCGACGAGGAGTTCGGTCTGCCCGGCGCGAAACGAATTCATCACGCGATCGCGCTGAGGCTGATTCATCCCGCCATGGATTGCTTCAGCCCGATGTCCACGGCTCGTCAGCATTGCAGTGATCTCATCGACTTCGATACGCGTGCGGCAAAAGACGAGGGCCGACTTCGGCGCTTCCACATCCAGAATACGCGCCAATGCCGCTTCTTTATGCTGACGGGCCACGATATAGGCTGTTTGATGGACACGCGGCGCGGCGCCGGCCTTGAGCGGCTCCTTGGCAATCCTGATCTCGACCGGATCCTTCAGATGGCGCTTGGCAATAGCGGCAATCCTAGCGGGCATGGTGGCGGAAAACAACGCCGTCTGCCGATCTTTAGGCGTCTGTTCGAGAATAGCATCCAGATCCTCGGCGAATCCCATGTCCAGCATCTCATCGGCCTCATCCAGCACAACCATCTGAATCGTCTTGAGCTGCAGGGTCTTACGACGGATATGATCCAGCGCGCGCCCAGGCGTCGCCACAATCACATCGACACCGCGTCTGAGCGCCTGGAGTTGCAGGCCCATCGCCTGACCTCCATAAACCGGGAGCACGGAGATTTTGAGCTCTTTGCCATATCGCGTGACGGCTTCACCGACCTGCATAGCCAACTCTCTGGTCGGCACCAGGACAAGCGCAGAGGGGCAACGCCGCGCAGAATGGGCAATGCGTTGGAGCAGCGGCAGCGTGAAGGCTGCCGTCTTGCCGGTTCCCGTTGCCGCTTGACCCAGGAGATCGCGGCCGGCCAACAAAGGAGGGATGGCCTCACGCTGGATCGGTGTCGGCTCTTCATAGCCCAATGTATCGAGCGTCGTCAGCAGGGCAGCTTCCAGTCCCAGCGCCGCGAAGCCCGGTGAGAAGCCCTTCGCCGGCGGTTCAGCCGGCGGGGGCGTGGTGTCATGTTTCATAGATTGCCTCGATGGCCTTTTAGAATTGTATATCGGTCGAACGAACGTCTGGCTATGGGAAACAATTGGGTATACTACTGCGGTTCACCCCTGAAGAGATAGCGGTCAGGAAACAATCTTTCAATACGACTCCCTCTACTCGCCTGTCTCTCCTGGTTGCTGGATAGGCCCCGCCCACTCCCCTTTTGCCAGAGTCACCTCTTGAAACCCGCCGTCTGGCCATTGAAACTGGCCGACCTCATCCACTTGTACAATAAAAGGGTCTGCTTCGTGCGCCAGGCCACGGAACCAATACCAACCGGCGGCGGTGGGTTTCTCCTTGCTCCATCGATACTCAGCCATGCGTCCGCTTCCTTTTGTCCCCGCCGAGAGTCTGCTACAGTCTGCCTCATGAGCATCGAACCTATCATGTCCAAGCTTCCAATAGAAGATGTGCTGCCGACCCTACGTCGCACGCTGACAGAGGGACGGAATGCGCTGCTGACCGCAGCGCCAGGCGCAGGAAAAACGACGCGGGTGCCGCTGGCCTTGCTCAATGCCTCGTGGCTCGACGGAAAGAAGCTCCTCATGTTGGAGCCTCGGCGGCTTGCCACACGCGCCGCAGCCCATCGCATGGCATCCACGTTGGGAGAATCGGTTGGCCAGACAGTCGGTTATCGCATGAAACTCGACACGAAGGTGGGGCCGAAAACAACAATCGAAGTGGTCACGGAAGGCATTCTCAGCCGGCTGCTTCAGCAAGATCCTGCGCTCAGTGATTATGCGATCATCCTCTTCGATGAATTCCACGAACGGAGTCTGCAGGCCGATACAGGCCTGGCCCTCTGTCTTGAATCGCAACGGCTCTTCCGCCCGGATCTCAGACTACTTGTCATGTCAGCCACGTTAGACTGTGGACCGGTTTCAGACCTGTTGGGCCATGCGCCTGTGATTGCCTGCGAAGGCAAAATGTTTCCCGTCGAGACCCGTTATCTTGAGCAGCCTCTCTCAGGCTATCTGGATCTGGCAGTCGTTCAATCGATCAGGCGTTCGCTCTCGCAGGACCAAGGCAGCCTCTTGGTCTTTCTGCCAGGCATGGCAGAGATCCGTCGTGTCGAACGGAAACTATTCGAGCTGAATCTGGGCTCGAACATCCTCATCGCACCGCTCCATGGAGACCTGCCACAAGAGGCGCAGGACCGCGCGATCGCTCCTGCTCACCCGGGCACGAGAAAGATCGTGCTGGCCACCTCCATTGCTGAAACAAGCTTGACGATCGACGGAGTGCGCGTCGTTATCGATGCCGGCTTGCTGCGCGTACCTCGCTTCGATCCACGATCAGGACTCACCAGACTGGAAACCATTCGTGTCACTCAAGACTCTGCCGAGCAACGCCGTGGCCGCGCTGGTCGTCTCGAACCGGGCATCTGTGCTCGTCTCTGGACCTCTGCGGAACACCAGTCGTTAGCCCCTCGCCGCCCGCCGGAAATGCTCGATGCGGACCTGGCGCCGCTGTTACTCGAACTGGCCCTCTGGGGCACAGCCAATCCAGCCGAGTTATCTTGGCTCACTCCCCCGCCGGTCGGCGCTGTGGCCCAGGCGAGAGAGTTGCTCACCAGCCTCGGCGCGCTCAACCCAGAGGGACAGATCACCGCTCATGGAAGACAGATGGCTGAGCTGCCGCTGCATCCACGTCTCGCGCACATGCTGCTCAAGGCTGTGCCGTTGCAGCTCGGGAATCTTGCCTGCGAGCTGGCCGCCTTGCTCAGCGAGCGTGATATTCTGCGAGGCCCCTCCGGCTGGCGCAACGCCGATCTGAGAGTCCGCTTGGATGTCTTGCATGGACAGCACAATCACGCGGCCGGCGCCACCGTCGACCGCGCCACTTGTCAGCGAGTAACCCGCACCGCCGACCAGTGGCAACGACAACTTCCACCATCGGCTCGTTCGGATCGCCGGGACAGCCTCGATGAGGCCGGCCTCTTGCTCGCACTCGCCTATCCGGATCGTATTGCCCAACGCCAAGGTGGACAAGGTGGAATGGCCGCACGCTATCTCATGGCCAATGGCCGTGGCGCCCTCTTCGCGAACCCTGACCCACTCGGCTCAGAAGACTATCTGGTCATAGCCGATCTTGATGGCGGCGCACAATGGGCCAGAATCGATCTGGCCGCGCCGGTACAGCGTCGGGAGCTTGAGACCCTCTACGCAGACCAGATTCGAGTAGTGGATGAAGTGTCGTGGGATGATGCAGCACAGATGGTTTGTGCGACGAGACAGTATCGATTGGATCAGCTCATTCTGTCTGAACAGGGACTCTCAAAGCCGGATCCTTCACTCATCACCACTGCCTTATTACAGGGCATTCGTCGGGCGGGACTCGACAGGCTGGCCTGGAACCCGGAGCTTCGTCAATGGCGAGCACGAGTGGCGTTTCTACGCAAGATCGAAGGACAAGAGTCACGATGGCCCGATCTGTCGGATGAGTCCTTACAACAGACGCTCAACGACTGGCTTGGTCCCTACCTCGCAGGGCTGACGACGCTCGACCGCGTCGCGAGACTCGATCTTACCCAGCCGTTGCATGCCCTCCTCTCCTGGGAACAGCAACGTCAACTCGAACGCTTGGCTCCCACCCATCTGACAGTCCCGAGCGGATCGAATGTTCGTGTGGAGTACGAAACGCCCGATCTTCCCATCCTGGCTGTGCGGCTGCAAGAAATGTTCGGCTGCAAGGACACGCCGCGCCTCGTCGACGGAAAGGTTCCAGTCCTGCTGCATCTCCTGTCACCCGCGCGACGGCCTGTCCAGATCACAAAGGACCTCTCAAGTTTCTGGAAGTCGGCCTACCTCGAAGTAAAAAAAGAACTCCGTGGCCGCTATCCCAAACACTCCTGGCCCGACGATCCACTCACCGCCCCACCGACCGCCAAGGCCAAACGGCGAACGCGCTAAGCTGCGCGCGACTCTCTCCAGTCTCGTTTGTCTCGCGCGTCACGCAGACGGCTAAGTGGGAATGTCGCGAGTTCCATCATATGATGTCCTCGACTGGTGGGAGAGCTTCACAATATCGCCGTCTTTGACTGCCGTGTCCTCACCGCTCACTTTTTTGTTCACCGCAATCATGACTTCCCGGTTCAAAAGAAACTGCAGCAGCGGACCCATCCGGTCCTGGTTCGATTCAATGAGTTTTCTGACCGTGGTCGGCGCTGGCACCTCACACTCGAATTCTGTTTCTCCCACCGCATCGCGCAACGTCAATCCAAAAACCAGCACTGTAACCATTGAAATCTCGTTCCTCGTTATTTGGTTTGTTTGGTCTATTTGGTCTGTCTCGTGTGTCTGGTGGGTTGAACGTGCTTGGCGCTCTTTCTCTAACCCAGATGGACGAAAAAGACCAGATACACCTACTGCCTGTCACCTGCCTCGTACGCCTCTTGAATGAGTTGAGCCACGTGCTTCACCTCCGCTGTACCCTGCAATCCAGTCCGCAGTTGAATCATACAGGCAGGACAACTCGTGGCTACCACCTCAGCGCCGCTCTGTTCAACGGCTCGCCGCTTGCGCTCGACAATGCGCTGCGATGTGTCGAAATCCTTCACCAGATAGGTTCCGGCTCCGCCCGCGCAACGATCAGCATCCGGCATCTCGACATATTCGACGCCGGGCAAGCCTGCCAGAATCGCGCGAGGCTCTTTGGTCACCCCCGCAGCGCGCAGATGACAGGAAGAATGATAGGCGACCTTGCACTTCGTGGGCTGAGAGCTAGCCATGGCTGGCTTTACCGGCGATTGCGCCACAAACTCTGAAATATGCGTGACCCGTTTGGCCAAAGCCTGAGCTGCCGCCTGCTCCGGCTCACCGGCAAACAATGTGGGGTAGTCCTTCAGCATGAGGGTGCAGGAGGCGCAGCCCGTCACCACCTTGCCGTACCCAGCCATCGACACGAGATTGACCCGCGCCCCTTCTTTGGCCAACGCGCGATGCCCGTAGGTTTCGATCGGCGTCCCGGAACAGCGTTGTGGCGGTAGATCCGGTTCGACCCCATGTTTTCGCAGCACGGCAATCACGGCATCCCCCACCCCATCGTCGAAGTAGTTGGCCGCGCAGCCATGGAAATAGGCCACCGGGGAACGAGCCGTTTGCTTGGGCTGGGGAATCAGTTCAGGATAGCGGTCTCTGAGATGACGTGGGGCAAGTCGTGGCAATACCAACTGAGGGGACAATTTGGCCGACTCCGCCAGGCCACGCATGAAGGGTTGCGTGAGACGGTCGATCACGCGCCGGATGAAAGGCCGATCCCATATCGATTGATACCTCGCCAGAAACTTTAAGAATCGCTCGAACTTCTCTGTTTGTGCATGGAAAGAAAATATAATCCCTGCCACCTTGTTCGGATGCTCGGCACGCCGGTCCAGAATGAGCTGGGACACATCGACGCCGGCAGGACAGGCCGTCCGACAGGATTTACAGTTGAGACAGGCCTCCACGACTCGCTTCGAATTGAGGTAGCTATAGTTCTTGTCCGTGACGATCTCGAACCAGCCCCGCGAACTCATGTCTTCCGATTGGAATACATCGTAGACCGGGCAGACGGCATTGCACTTGGCGCAAGTCGCGCAAGGCTTCGACAATCGCTCATAGTCGATATGGTCCGTGAAGGGCTTGTCGCTGATCTTGATCCCAGGGTTGAGCATCCCGGAAGGGTCGAAGCTTTGCTTCACCTTCACAAACAGGTCATAGAGTTCCGGGCCGAACATCGTCTTCACATATTCGGCTCGCACCCGGCCATCTCCATGTTCTCCACAGATCGAGCCGCCGAAGCGGCCTAAGACCGTGTGGTGAATCTCGTGGTAGGCCTGCACCATCTTGTCGAAATCGCCCTGATCGTTCACATCGAGCAAGGGAATGATGTGAGCGTTCCCATTTCCGATATGACCGAAAATCGCCACTGGTACATGCTGTCCAGAGAAGAACTCTTCCAGATAGCGGATGAGTTCGCTGATCCGTTCAGCCGGCACCACTACGTCGTCAACAAAGTTGATGGGCTTCTTCTTAGGATCGAATCGATAGAGCGTGGGATAGAGGGCCTTGCGGGCCTTCCATAACTGCTCCCGCTGCTCAGGATCGAAGGCGATCACAGGATCGGACGTGAGGCGGTAACGGCGACAGATTTCGGTCATACGCTCAGCCTGCGCGCGGAGATCAGTCCCTGATCCATCCGCATCCAACTCCACCAAGAGGGTTGCGGCTGCATCCGCCGGGATGCCGTGCTTCGCCCGCCCGATCAAATTGAGCGTATTGGCATCCATCACTTCCAACGCGCTCGGACGTAATTCAAGCAGCTTCGGCACCGCGTCGCCCACATCTTCTAAGCGATAAAAATGGATAAGGGCTGTGAGGGTCGCACGGGGCTTTTCGACCAGCCTAATCGTTGCTTCGCTGAACAGACCGAGCGTGCCTTCACTGCCGACAAACAGTTTTGGAAGATCGAGGCGGCCTTGTGCCATCCCATCAACGAGGCCGAAAAGATTGTAGCCGCAACTGTTCTTGCTGACCGTCGGACGTTTTTGTGCGATCAGCGTGGCATGGTCTTGTAACAACAACTTCAAATCGCGGAGCGGTCTGTGCGTCTTCAGCAGATCGTCGCAGATCGAATCGTCGAGTCCATAGCTCTTGGCATCCAGCCATTCGCCGGACTGCAAACAGACACGGAGCGATGCCACATTGTCTTTGACGGCTCCATAGCGCAGCGTGTGGGGGCCGGAAGAGTTGTTCGCCAACATCCCGCCCAGCTTGCACATGTCGCCGCTGGAAGGATCGGGACCGAATAGCAGACCGTCACGGGCTAGTCGCTTGTTGAGTTCGGCCAGCACGATCCCCGGCTGCACCCGAGCCCAGCGCTCTTCGCAATTTAACTCCAGCACCCGATTCAGGCGGGAGACGTCCAAAATAATCCCAGACCCGATCGCCGAGCCAGTTAAGTTCGTCCCGGCTGCTCGCGGCGTCAGAGGGATGCCCCGCTCAATCGCGTAGCGTACCGTGGCGGCAATATCCTCCTCAGACTCGACGAGTACAACGGCCTTCGGCGTCATGCGATAGATGCTCGCATCCACCGCATAAGCCGTGAGCGTCGAATAGTCGTCCTTGACCTTATTGACGCCTATGGCAGCACGGAGGTCCGAAGCGATGGCGCGTGAACGTTCAGGCAGAATGAGAGTGGGTGAATTCATAATTTACGCGTGGACATTCTAGACGGACAACGCGAGAGAGAACAAGCCGTCAGGTGCGACACGAGAGGCTAAAGGGTGATCAGTGATGGGTGATGCGTGGGAAGAAACTCTTGGTTCATCAATGGAGCCGGATCGACGAATCATCGTATCCAACGGCATCGGCACCTAAATTGATTGCGGTACCAGCCGCTTCGCACCCTTCCTCCCTGCTGGCAGGCTTTTCCAGCATCCTGCTATGATCCGATTCCCAGATAGGAGTAAGCACCTTTGACTGCCACACCTCCCACCCTCTACCTTTCACGCCTCCTCCCCGATCCCGTCATGGCCATCGTGCGGGAGCGGTTCCAGCTGGTGCAGGAACCGCTCGACGCCTTACCGGCTCCCCCGGCGCTTCGTGAGGGACTCTGCCAAGCTGACGCCGCAATCGTGACCCTGGGCGATCGCATCGACGCTGAAACCATTCATGCTTCCACTCGGCTCAAAATCCTGGCGAACTATGCGGTGGGGTACAACAACATTGATCTTGCCGCCGCGCGACTGCGCGGTCTGATCGTCACCAATGCTCCGGACGTTTTGACGGATGCCACCGCGGATCTGACCTGGGCATTACTCCTAGCAACGGCACGCCGCGTCATCGAAGGCGATTCCCTCGTTCGATCAGGTCAATGGACTGGGTGGAGCCCCACTCAACTCATGGGAGCGGAAGTCTCAGGCAAGACACTTGGGATTATCGGTATGGGACGAATTGGGCAAGCGGTAGCCCAGCGCGCGGTGGGATTTCGCATGGCCATACGCTATCACCAGCGCCACCCTATGGCCGCAGCATCTCATCCTCAGGAGTGGGAGTACCGATCGCTAAAAGATCTCCTCGGAGAATCCGATATGGTAACGATCCATGCGCCTCTTACGCCTGCCACCCGTCATCTAATCGGTGCTTGCGAATTGGCCTGGATGCGCCCCGCTGCCTTCCTCATCAATACCGCACGTGGTCCAATCGTCGATGAAGGAGCATTAGCCGAGGCTCTTAAAACTGGGATCATCGCTGGCGCAGGGCTCGACGTCTATGAACAGGAACCGGCCCTCCACCCAGCGCTGGCTCAGTTGAAGCAGGTGGTGCTACTCCCCCATCTAGGCTCCGCCACGCTGCAAGCGAGGGTTCAAATGGGACTGGTCTGTTTGAAAAATATTGAAGCTGTCTTAGAGGGGCGCCTGGCGCCGAACCAAGTTAACTAGGCTGGTTTGTTTTGTTGATTTGGTTCATTTGGTTAGTCCGTTTAACCAAAGAAACAAACCAAACAAACGAAATAAACCAACTGCGGCTAGTTTCCGTAGCGAAGCGTGGGGGCTGACCCAGAGGAGGCTCTTTGTATGCGAGTCGATTCAAGCCGTTGCGGTACGTCATGGAAGGTCGGAATCGATTCATAAATTTCAGCGGCCCGGCTCCACTGCTCTTGGGCTTCATAGAGTAGGCCGAGCTCATAGCGAATGGCTTGCGCCTTGGTCCCTTGACACTTCGGATCCTTCAGCAGCAGCTCAAGCTGTGCGCTCGCCGAGCGGCCCTCTCCCTGCTCTTTCAAACAGAGCGCGGTCATGAGGCACGAATCCAGGAAAAAAACTGAGCTCTTCATCGAAAGATGAAACTCTTCCTTTGCTTCATCTAACAACCCCATGTTCTTGTAGGCCACTCCCAACGTGTAATGAGTCTCCGGATTAGTCTCCTCCGCGAGTGGAGCAGAAACCGGCGTCTCAACAGCAGGGATCGAAACGCGCGGTTTCGGCGAAAACATCTCGGCCCATTTGGCAATCAACGGGCTAGCCGGGGCCAGTTCTTTGACTTTGGCATAGAGACTTGCCGGTTGAGCCAAACTTGCACCGTTTGGATGAAGCAGGAGCAATTCAAGGGCGCGGGAATATTGCAAGGCTGCGCCAGCGGTATCGCCCTTGGCTTCGAGCAGAGAGCCAAACAGTTCTCGAGCCTCCGCATGATCAGGCTGCGCCGTAACCAAACGACTGAGCCATTCTTTCGCCTCAGCTTGCTGGCCGGCATTCAGATAGACCTGGAACTGCTCGCTCGTCGAGAGGACAGGCGGAGCGGGAACGACCGGGGCTGCCACCTTCAATGCCGGCGCCCATTGCTGGTCCGGCTTGGGGGTAGACAACGAGAGCTCACTGCTTTGCATGATCGGTTTAGGTTCGGCAAACGCAGGCTCCGGCTTGCCGACTGAAAATTGCTTTTCTTCTTGTGGGGTGACCTTGGCGGCCAACATCCAGGGATCGTCCGGTTCCGTTCCAGTCCATGAAACAGTTGGCTCGCTCTGCGGCATCGAAGTAGCCGTCCCTGCCAAAGCCTGAGGCTCCGCAGGCGCGGGCGCTTCAATGGAATTCTCGCCCCTCATCAGCGCGGAGAGATTCGCAACAATGGGATTGTCTGGAGCAAGCGACTTGACCTTCTCAAATATTTCTTCGTGAAGAGTGGGCATGCCCGGCTCAGGATGTTGGAGCAGCAGCTCGATCGCTTTCCCATACTGAAGCACCGCGTTGCCGATGTCGCCTTTCTCTTCATAGAGCTCGCCATACAGTTCAATGATTGCAATCGACAGCGGTTCGACCGTCAACACTTCAGTAATCAGCGACTCCGCCTTCACATAATCTTGTGCCCGTAAGGCCGCCCCTGCGAGATAACGATATTCGCCGAGCGCCACCTGCAGATCTCCGCGTTGCAGATGCAACTTGGCCAGTAATTGACAGACCTCCGGATTGCCCGGCTCTTTGGTCAGCAACTGATTGAGAATCGCCTCGGCTCCAGTAAATTGTTTGTCTTCGATGCGACGAGTGGCCTCCAATAGCAGACTGGGTGGCTCGACATTCTTGTCCGGGCCTTTTGCAGAACGAGGTTCCACCTTTGGAGCAGAGCTTTGACTTACACCTGTCTTTTTGAATTGTTCGATGAATTGGGCGGCCTCACTATTCGCAGGATCGATTCGCAAGACAGCTTGATACGCATCCTTCGCTTCAGCGTAGCGTTGCTGCGCTGACCGTTCCCGCCCTAGCTGCAAATAGACGGTCGTGGCTTCGCCCTGTAAATTTTCTTGTAGACATAATTCCGCCACCCGCTGTTGAGCGTCCAGATTCAAGGGATCCTGGTTGACGATCTTCTTGTAGATGTCCAGCGCGGCTTTGCTTTTTCCCGCTTTAATGTAGTGTTTGCCAAGGGTGAGATAATCTTGAACCGCGCTACTTAGCAGACCACGTTCAACATTGAGATCGCCCAGATACCGGAATACGTCATATTGTGAAGGATCGAGCTTTAAAACCTTCTTGTACGTAGCGATGGCCTTGAGGGTGGCCCCTTCGGCACGAAAGGCACCGGCCGCTTGCATAAAAGCCGTCACAGCATCGTTGGTAGCGTTGCGTTTGAGGTGTAACTCCCCGATTGAATTGAAGATGCTCCCATCGCCCGGCGACTCGGTCGAGAGCTTCTTCCATTCAGCAATGGCGGCGTCGAATTGACCCCGTGACGCAAAGAGCTGCGCGTTCTTCAAAACGCTGCTACGGTCGATCGGCAAGTCAGACCTCCCTAACGATCAAACGCTAACAGCGTCGATGGGTATTGTCAACGAAATGGGGCATTTAGCGCACGTTATTCATGAAGGTGTGTCGCAAAAGCGCACCATCAGATCAGGCGAGGGGCGCGAGGCTAGGGGCTAGAGGAAAGAGCCGTGCTTACGACAGGAAGTCTTCACCTCTAGCCTCTGGCCTCGCGCCTCTAGCCAAATCGTCGGCGATTACAACAGAAACACGAAGGCCTGCCCAGAGAAAATGGGCAGGCCTCCCTGTGAGACAATATGGGAAAGCAAAAATATCAAGGCTCGGCAACGGTTGCCTTCAAGACATTCGAAGCCTGAGGCCCCTTTGCCCCTTGTACAACCTCAAACTCAACGTTTTCTCCTTCTTTCAAGCTCTTGAATCCTTCTCCTTGCAGCGCAGAATAATGCACGAAGACATCATCCCCGCCCTCAAGGCGAATAAACCCAAATCCCTTGCGATCGTTGAACCACTTGACCGTACCTTTCGTCATCACAGAAACCCCCTTTCCTCAACAGCCACGCCTAGTTACGTGGCTGGTTCCGGAACCCAGTTGGCGACACATGCAATGAATAGAAAACCACAGGAAGAAAAGCAGGTTGGAGCGACGGGTTCATTGGAAAGAAAAAAATCGACCACAAAGCCCATCTCGGGTTGAACTCGCGCAGCATGTACCATGGCGTTTCAAATCTTGTCAAGCCATTCTTTGGCCAGAGGCATGCCGAGAGAGCGATGGAAGTAAGGTAGACAACCCTCGCCCGCTCGCCTATATATATAGTCACACTGCGTGAGGGGCGTGATTTTCCCAATGTTTTTACGAACGCTGCTGGATCGCTACATCTTCACCGAACTCCTGTCTCCCTTTAGTGTCAGCCTCGGCGCTCTGTGTTTTGTGATGCTCACGCGCGAACTCCTGCGCTTGGTGGAACTGCTGGTCTCCAAGGGCGTTGGGATCCTGGCGGTCATGGAAGTCTTTGCCAATCTGATGCCGTCGTTTCTCGTCTTGACCCTCCCGATCGCCGGAATCATTGCCTCGATCACCGCCTTCGGACGCTTGTCTTTCGATAAAGAATTGGTGGCGATGCAGACTGCGGGCCTGAGCCTCATGCGGCTGGCTCGCCCTGTACTGCTCTTTGCCTTACTCGTGTTCGGCTTGACCCTGTGGTTGGCACAGTGGGGACAACCCTGGAGTTCCGTCAACCTCAAAAAAGTGGCGTTGAACCTCCTTCGGGATCAGCTGGTACTGGCACTGGAGCGGGGAACATTCAACGAGCCCATCCCTAAGATGATGATCTATGTGCCGGACGGGAGTCCCGGACAGGCCACGCCCGGTATCTTTGTCTCCGACGAGCGGAATGCAGATGATCCCCGCATCATCGTGGCCCAACAGTTCAAGGTGGTGATGGACCCCTCGACCGATCAAGTCGCCTTACGCCTACAGCACGGAGTCATTCACAGCCGACCAAATCAGGCCGATCAATACGAGCATGCCTCTTTCGCCAGCTACGATCTCAAGCTCTCGCTCAACCAAAGCGGTTACTCAGCCACGGAGGAACGTCCGTCGTACGACGCCATTATCGCCCAGCTTGCTCAATCCCAATGGCGCGATCCATCGGCGCTCCGACGATTGATGGAGTATTACAAAGATCTGGCCTTTCCCACCGCCTCGCTCGTACTCTGCCTGTTAGGCGTCCCAGTCGGCATCGCCTCGAAACGATCCGGTCGAGTCGGCGGATTTGCGGTCGGCGTGCTCGTCATCATCGTCTACTACATGCTGAACGTTGGGTGTGAATTCCTCGTCACGACGGCAAGCCTGCCTCCCTTTGCCGGGGCCTGGATCCCAAACGGCCTGTTCGCGCTTGCCACCGTCGTGTGGTTTTACATAATGAGCCGCCGGTAGCTCCATGACCATTCTCTTCCGCTATCTCTTTCTCGAGTACGCAAAAATCTTCACGATGTGTTTCAGCGGGCTGATGACGGTGTACCTCGTCATTGACTTCTTCGAGAAAGTCCGCCGTTTCTTACGCTACGACGCAAATTGGCTCGATGTTCTGACCTATTTCATTCTCAAGGTTCCCGCAATTTCTTTCCAAATCGCGCCGCTGGCCATCCTGATGGCGACATTGCTGACGTTTGGATTGCTCTCCCGCGGTCATGAAATCACGGCCATGCGCAGTTGCGGCATCAGTTTACTGCGGGTCACCTCCCCCTTTATTGTCTTTGCCACAGGGATTTCTCTCGTGCTCTTACTCTTCAGTTCGACCGTCATCCCCTGGGCCGCAAACAAGTCCGAAGAAATCAGGACCATGCGCATCGAGAAAAAACCGCCTGCCGCAGCCGTGAGACTCAGTCAACCCTGGACGAGAGTGGGAGCCGACAGCCTGATGCATGTCACCAGCGTTTCCGTCGGCGGGGAACTCCTGGGCGGCGTACGGTTCTTTCAATTCGATCGTGATTTCCGACTGACCGGCATGACTGAAGCAGCCGAAGCCCGCTATAGCGAGTCCGCTTGGACATTGCACGAAGGGCTGCAACGGCAATTTTCCCCTGATGGAACCGTTTCGACTACGGTCTTCGACCGCCAAGCCAGCGGGCTCACCCTTATTCCCGATGATTTCACCACGTGGCTCGCCGGCGACTCCGAGTTGATGACGTTCCACGATATCCGAGCCTATTCCAGACGCAGACTCCAGCAAGGCAGCTCACAAGCCGCACGGCTGAAGACAGACTATTACGGTCGAATCGCCTTCCCCTTCGTCACCGTCGTCATGGCCCTAGTCGGCATTGCGCTAAGTCTGCGCCGGAGCGGGACCAGAGGGGGCGGCATGGCGATGGGCATTGGGCAAGCCCTCGCCGTCGGTTTCTGTTTTTGGACAATGCACTCCATCGCGATCGCGCTCGGCCGTGGCGGGGCCTTAACGCCTCTGATCGCCGCCTGGATGGGGAATATTCTCTTCTTGAGTTTTGGCCTCTATCTGATGTTTAAGGTGCGATATTAGACAGGCTGAAGGTCGAGGGGAAGGCTGAAGGGATTCAGGAATTTGTCGAATATGTAATACGCCGCCCCTGGTTGACTCATCCGCGCGCATCCGGTAAGTAGAGCGAGAATGTTAAGGAGATAATCGAGAAAATGCGCTCACGTGTCGTCGTCACAGGGCTGGGGGTTGTCTCTCCGATCGGTATCGGAATCAGCGATTTCTGGAAAGCCGCCCTCGCCGGCCAATCCGGCATCTCAGCCATTACATCGTTCGACCCCATTCCCATGGACGGTTACCGCTCCAAGGTTGCTGGTCAGGTGCGTGATTTCGCAGTCGAACGGTTTATCGACTCAGTCCATGGTGAACGCGTGGACCGCTACGCCCAGTTTGGTCTCGTGGCTGCGAAAGAAGCGCTGGCTGACTCGGGTCTTCAGATGGCGAAGGAGAACCCTCACCGCGTCGGAGTCATCGTGGGAGCCGGCATGGGCGGAATGGTCATGGGCGAGCGTGAGATCACCCAGCTCTACCAGCAGCAGAAACCCCATCGCGTCCATCCGAATTTTATTCCCGTCATCACGCTCAATTCGGCCTCCGGCATTATCGCGATGGCCCACGGCGCCAAGGGCCCGAACCTGACCATTTCGACCGCCTGCTCCTCCAGCGCCCATGCGCTCGGGCAAGCCCTCCACTGTATCCGCGAGGGCCGTGCCGATGTCGTGATCGTCGTGGGAGCCGACGCTAGCATTACTCCGCTCGTCTTCGCCGGGTTTTGCTCCCTGCGCGCCCTCTCATCAAAATATAACGATAACCCTGAAAAGGCTTCCCGGCCCTTCGATCGGCTGCGCGACGGTTTCGTGATGGGGGAAGGCGCTGGGACGCTCATTTTGGAATCGGCCGCGCATGCCAAAAAGCGCAAGGCGAGAGTCTATGCAGAAGTTGCCGGCTACGCCGCCACCAGCGAGGCCTATCACATGGTCATCCCCCGTGAAGACGGCCTGGAAGTGGCCTATACGATGAAGCTGGCCCTCGCGGACGCAGGCCTGACTCCTTCGCAGGTGGATTACATCAATGCGCACGCCACGTCCACGACCATCGGCGACGCTGTCGAAGTCAAGGCCATCAGGCAGCTATTCAAGTCTCGCGCGGACAAGATCGCCGTCAGCGCCACCAAGTCGCTGATCGGCCACACCCTTGGCGCGGCCGGCGCCATCGGGGGTATCGCCTCGGTGCTGGCCCTCCATACAGGCAAGATTCATCCAACCGCCAACTACGATGATCCGGATCCGGCTTGCGCCTTGGCAGGACTCTCCCGATCGGCACAGGAGCGGCGCGTAAAAGTGGCCATGCTGAACGCATTCGGATTTGGCAGCAACAACGCCGCTGTGGTATTCAGAAGATGTGAAACGTGAAACGGTTTGGAGGAAGAATCCTCTGCGGTTCTACATTTCACCTTTTACCTTTCACATCTCACGATTATGGATGGAGAGCATCAATACATGGCAACTGATCCGACTATATCGTTAAAAATCCGTACCGCCTTGGCTGAGTATCTGAAACGCGATCCGGAGCGGATACTGGTCACACAACACCTGCGTGACGACTTAGGACTCGACTCGATGGCGGTGATCGAACTGCTGTACCGCATCGAAGAAGCCTTCGATCTTCAGATCCCCGATCAAGACTTGATGGGGCTGACGACGGTCGGGCATGTCGTGAGTTATGTGGAGAAGCGGTTGGGAAAACCTGCTTCGTCAGCGCCGATCAAGAAACCGCTAAAGTCGATGAAGCCCACGAAACCGGCGAAGCAGTCGAAGCCAAAGAGCAAAAAGAAATCGTAACTCCTATGGCGACGAAGGCACAGACTCCTATCTCACTCAAGCAGATCCACAGCCTGGTCGGCGGAGAACTTGTCGGCTCGGCGCATGTTACTGTGACCAGCTTGGCCGGCTTTGAAGTGGCAGGCCCGAACGATCTGACATTCGTCACCAGTGATCGGATACTCAAGCAGGGCGGACCCATCGCTGCCGGAGCACTCCTTGCTCATCGGCGTTTGGATGAGATCGCCAATCCCCACATCGTCGTCGCCAATCCCGCGCTGGCCTTTGCGCAAGTCGCCCGGACATTCTTTTGCCCCGCCTCCCCTCCTCGCGGCATTGATGCAGCTGTCGTACGTGGCGCCGACACCCAGATCGGCCCCGATGTCTCGATCTGGCCGGGAGTCACCCTGGGGGATCGCGTCACCATCGGCGCGCGGGTGACACTCTATCCTGGTGTATTTATCGGCAACGATTCGACGATCGGAGACGATACGCTGTTGTACCCCAACGTGGTCGTCCGAGAAGGCTGTACGATCGGAGCGCGGGTGATCGTGCATAGCGGCACGGTGATTGGAAGCGACGGATTCGGCTATGTGCAGGATCAGGGGCGTCATTACAAAATTCCCCAGCTCGGCGGAGTCACGATCGAAGATGACGTCGAGCTTGGGGCAAACGTCACGATCGACCGGGCCACACTCGGCCAAACGGTCATCAAGCAGGGAACCAAGATCGATAATCTGGTCCAGATCGCCCATAACGTGACCATCGGCGCCCATTCCATCCTCGTGGCACAGGTCGGGATCGCTGGCAGTACAAGCGTAGGACATCATGTCATGATCGGTGGACAGGCAGGGTTGGCAGATCACCTCGTCATCGGCGATCAGGTCATGATCGCCGCTCGTGCAGGGGTCAACCGCAGTCTCGAACCCAACCAAATCGTCTCAGGGGCTCCCGTGATGCCACATGAAGTCTGGGTCAAGGCCCAAGCCGTGATCCCACGGCTTCCCGAACTCAGGCAGACCATACGCACGTTGGAAGAGAGGATGAAGAAGCTGGAAGCCTCTCAAGGGGTACGGAATAAGAAGAGGGGTAAAGGAACAAAAGGGTAACGGGGGTAAGGGAAGTGCTGAGACTCGATGACCAAATGAACTAAACAAACCAAATAAACCAGCCTAGTCCACCACTCCACGCCAACAAAACAACTTCGCCCAATAGAACCCCGCCCAGGGCACCAAGGCAGCAGGAAACATGTTGAGATCGCCGTACATGTAGGCCGCTGCTGATGAACCAAAGACCAATACCGCTCCTGCAGCGGAGATGGCCGTGACAAAGGCGCGCCCCGGATGTTCGATGACTGGGACTTCCGGCTCAGCCTTCCCTTTCATCTTAGCCTTCCTGTTGCGTTGAGCCACAGCAGTTCGCATCTTTGCCGCATAGACCTCTGGAAATGTCTGAAAGAGATAGCGGTGATAGCGAGCATGCGCGAACCCATAGCCTGCGCCGACGACGATTAAGAGAGAGCTGCTGAGAAACGTCACCCAACTATAGGTATGGTTTGCCAGTAGTTGATAAGCGAGCGCCCCTATCCCGCCGACCATGCAGATCAGTCCGATCGTCCCGGCAGGGAGGAGGATATGGGACCGGACATAGTAGCGAGCTTGCTCGTCGATCTTCTCCGGCCGCAAAACCGTCACAAGTTTCGGCATCGATACAGTCTCCCATCCAACAGGCTGAGGTCGAGGTTTCGGGCGAACCTTTTCCAAGAGGGCGGCATCATACCATCCTTCCACGGTAGGTTACATGGAGGAAGAAAGGAGATTGAGCCTCTTTGTCCGGTCTAATTGGACAAGATGCTCCATCTCTCTGATTAGTGGAGATATTGTGGATGACAGGTCACTGACAGTAGGAGGCAGGCCTGGTTTGTATGGCATGAGGACTCATTGGCATATGCAATGGTACGGCGGGAGACATCTACACCCAAACAGCTCACTCAGAAAGGCTTTGCGCCTCTATCAGCATGAACTTCAGCCTTGCAAAAGGCGATCGTGGAGCAGACCATCAGCCCCCTCACGCTCTGTGTCCCCAAAAGATGTGCATGGGATGTGGATAACCATGTGGATGAACAGCCAATGCGATGCCGCACCATGGCGCCTTACACATTGCCCAATCCATAGGCAGCATAATCCGTGCAATTACATCGAGATGTATTTTTTCAAGAGACGCTTGTATGAGGGATGAATGCAGATTCCGCATGACAGAAACTATTTTTTAGCGTCGAGCGTACAGAAGCGTGCAGACCGACAGGACTAAGTTCACGCAAGACTTGTGTGAAAAGCAGGATGAGCGAGACGAACGGCGGTTCAAGGTTCCAGGTTCGATGTTTCTGGAACTTCGAACCCGGAACTTCGAACTACTGATCGTGCCTGTCGCGCTAGACCTGCCCGTCACGCGCTTGAGAAGCCGGCAAGATAGCACTGATGGCAGATCGCTCGACGCGCCCGATATTGCCCCACTGTTCCGCCATCGGAATCAATGAGTGAATCCTTGTCTCGACCATTCCCAGCCGCTGCACCAAGGTGGATGTTTTTCGATAGGCCGCGACCATGAGAAAGGATCGCAACCCTTGCAAAAACATCGTGATCATCGTCGCCTGCACACGGCCGGCCATGTCATAGAGGGCCTCGACCTGCTGGAAAATCGGATCAAGCTGAGACGCCGTGACAAAATCCGTCGCCCCCTGCGCTCGTATATTCTCGAGAATGGAACTGATGATCGGAACACGCGTGCGGACTTCTTGAATGAACTCGTCGTCGAGTCGGTCGAGTTCAGCTAAGATACGCCCAATACCGGTGACATCCAGACGTTCGGCTTCCCCTTCAGCTCGTTGAATCACTGCCTCCAACACATCGCGAGCCGGCTGGAGCGACCGGGCGCGCGCTTGCTGCAAATCTCGAAGGGCATCGAGGAGCGGGACACTGGAATTCACAGTGAGCTGAGCCTGCGCCTGGGGAAGCGACGATGGCTCCGTTACACCGTCAGGAAGTGCTTGCGCGAATTCGTTCACCCTTTCCAGTAGAACGTCATCGATCCCGACAGGATTGTCATCTTCGTCTCCCGATAACCGGCGCACGGCTAGAGTAATCCGATCCAACCCCGCCTGAAGCGACTGAAGCGCCGCCGCCATGATGTGGGGCTCTTGGCGGCCCACATCATGGAGAATCGGAAGCAGATTCGAGGCCATCTGCTCAATAACCTGAAGTTGTACCGTAGACGCTGATTTGCCAAGATTCGTAATGCCATGCAAGAGAATCCCGTAGAGCTTCGGACGCACCGTTTCGTCGGCCCCTTCAGCGAGTTGTTTCACTACCGTCTGAATTTGAGCCAGCCATTGATGCGCTTCGAGGGCGAATAACCCGATGACTTCCTTTTGAAAACTGGCATCCGCAAGATCCTGCGCAGGAGACCGGACGGTCCATCGATGCTCGCCCGATTGCGACGCCGGGCCATCTTCCGGCACAGACGTTATGGACTCGACCGCATCTTTGATCGCACTCGCGAGAGAGTCCAGGCCATCCAAAAGGGCCGTAAACTGATCGGATGCCTGAGGGAGGGGATCAGATGCCTTGTCACAGGTCTCATCTGCTGGAAACGATGCCCGTGCGACATCAGGTGGCTCCAGTGTTTCGAGGACCGACACAAGTGGAGTACAGCTCAGATCCATCTGCCGCCCATCCTGACCAGAGGCTGTATCACTCTCGATCCAGACGACCGGCCGGAGTGGAAAGCGCGTATTGATACGTATGACAGATCCGACTTCGCCGGTAGTCAATCGTACCGACGTACCCAGAGGATAAGCCGATAACTCCTGAATCAAGGCTTTGACGATTTCGCGAGGGAACGCCGTCCGTTCCGCTGCCAACAATTCACGTATGGCTTCGTGAGGGAAGAATCGGCGGCGATAGCCGCGCGGGCTTACGAGGGCGTCAAACACATCCACCAGGCCGATGATTTGGGCAAACTCATCGATCTGCCGTTCCTTCAATTTCTTCGGATACCCCTGTCCGTTCCACCGCTCATGTGCCTGGCGCACGACTTGCGCCAGCCAGTCGTACTTCACACCCGCCTTTTGAATTGCCTGATAGCCGAGCTCTGGATGTTGCTCAATCAACGCACGTTCATCGGAGGTCAGCCGACCCGGTTTGGCTATCAGCGATTGCGGCACAGCAAAGAGACCGATATCGTGCAGGAGCCCCGCGAGGGCAAGTCGTTCCAGCTCTTTCCCATGATATCCCAGACCCCCGCCGATCTTCGTCGCCAGAATCCCGACATTCACGAGATTCGTAATCAGCGGAGGGCCTGCCGGACCACTCATAGCCTGAACGAGCAATCGGTCGCTTCTTTTGAGCGCCGCCACAACCTCCGCCGCCAGGGCAGCCAGGGGGTCTAAATCGAGTGCGTCTTGCCGCTGCACAGCAAGAGCCAATCCCGTCAATTGCTCCTGCGCTCTGCGATACCAGTCGGCCGTGCTGTGTTCGTTCATTGAGTCAGACCGTTCTCAAATTAGCGCGATCCGAAGGCTGAAGTGGAAATGGTCAATGGCCAATGGTAAATGGTAAATGGTCGGAATCGATTAGGGTTCGATCCGATAAATTCCGGACACTCCACATTACACATTCAAAATTCAACATTCAGCCTCAGTCCACCGGGAGTACCTGATTGATTTCAGCGCGTTGAGCCCGTCCATGCTCCACCCATAGGCGAATGGCGTCACCCATCATGTGCAGCCGCGACGTCACTGATTCTACCCGCGTGGCAGCCAGAAGCACTCGACGTTGCGTTACCATGGTCAGCAATACATGAAGACCGGTGAAAAACATCATGGCTGAACCGGCATTTGCCTGTTGCGCCTCTGCGCGCAGCCGCGCGACGTTTTGCAGAGAGACTTCGAGGGCTGCCATATGTGCGGAGGGCTCTCCTCCGGCCATCTTGAGTAGACGCATCTTCTTCATAATTTCCGGCACCTGCTCATCAATCGCTTTCAGAAACGACTCTTCAGCTTCGGACACCCGTGCAAGATATCCTTGAACGATCGTGGGATCGATACGTTTGACACCGGCCTGAATCTGCTCTTCCGTCTGTTCGATCAGGCTCCGAATCACGTTGCACCAGGACCCTGCATCGGCAGACTGTTTATTTTGGAGATCCTGAAGCGTTTGCAGAAACTCACTGGGGGAGAGACCGGAATCAACTGTCTCAATCTCAGCCTCCGCATCGCTCCCATCGTTGTCGAAAGAGATGCCCGTCGCGTGTGTCAACGCAGTATGGATCTGTCCCAGCTGTTTACAGAGCGAAAGAAAATCCTGAACGGTGCCCGCCCTCAGTGGATCCTGAAGGGCTTCGATAAATGGAAGCGCCGCGAAGCTGGCCTGCGTGACACCTGGAAGACCGATCGTGGCGGCAGACCCTCCAAGACTCGTCACCCCTGCCGATATTGTATGAATCAGCTTGGCATGCCGCTCCGTCGCCGGGCCTTGTTGCAGCTCGTCAAGAGCGACATGAATGCGCTGAAGCCATTCCTGCGCTTCCTGAACGAAATGAACGATCAGCTCTTTCTGAAAATCGTCTGTGTTGTCTGCAGCCATGATGTCAATTCGTTACAATAGTGGGAATCCGCGGAAAAGAATCGTACAGGATCAAGGACGTCGTTTTCCGCTTCCCAACTGGGAAGCCAATCCCGCGATCTCGCCAAGCTTTCTTGCCATTTCTTCAAACCGTTTGGTGGCGAGCTCGGCCTCTTGTTCAGTTTCTGTCATGCGCTTCGCGAGCAGGCTATTTCGTTCCCGTTCCATCTGAAGTAATGCTTCAAACTCATGGGCTTTCTGCGACGCCGGCGCAGTCTCTGAGATGCGCGTGGCAAGCGCGTTGGTTTTTTTTCGTTCATCTGCAAGCGCTTCT
>JANOJM010000306.1:0-5850 GCA_031418735.1 Nitrospiraceae bacterium
ATCCCCGTGCTCGCGCAACGCGCGGTCGCAGACTCCCCGCGGTGGACGCGCGCAATTGGGATCATACCAGCCCCCCCGTATTAAGTGATAGTTCGCTGCGGCCTTGCTGAACGGCCATTTTGAGCATCCTGCTGATTATTCAAACACGAAGTCTTACACAACAGCGAGTCGTACAAAAATCGAGTTTTCCAGCAAACTACTAGACCTCTTCATTATATGGACATAGAGCAGCCACACGAGCCGGTTTCCCAGGGGATATGGACAGCCCTTCTAGCCGAGGCGCCCTGGAATGCAAAATCCGTCATCACCGCCGGTATCGCAACGGTTGGAGGCCTTGGCTCATGGGCAGCTAATTTCTCATCACCTGCTGTGGCAGGCATCGGTGGCAGCTACCTGGCAGGATTTTTCATGGGCTGGGTATCCCGGCGGTTTCTGAGAATGGCCGCGCTGATCACCGGCGGGTTGCTGGCAGGCATCGCCGTATTGGAAGAGACCGGCTGGATCAATCTCGATTGGACGTCAGTAGAAACGCAGATCCGTCACGCCATCGCAGCAACACAACAGGGTGCTCAAGGGCTCAAACACATCCTCTCCGGGTATCTCCCGTCAACTGGGGCAGCAGCAGTCGGCATGTTCTTCGGATTTCGGAAAAAATAGCGCGGCCCCAACCCGCCAGGTATTGCAAGCTGTGAGAGTCTACGTCAGCCAGGCAATGCTTGATACCACCCATTGGCTTGCGCCAACGATACAGAGCAGTCGAATAATCGGCTGAGGTTGGCTTCTGTGAGGACAGCGCGTTTTTCTCCATCCTGAAGAATTTTCCCTTGCTTCAAGAGCACGACACGCTCTACTTCCGGCGGAATCTCGTGAATGTGGTGCGTCACCAGCAACAGAGTCTTTCCCTTCTGCATATGCGCCCGCACCAGGTCCAGGTAGTGAAACGTGGCCGTCAGGTCGAGTCCGCTGGTGGGTTCATCCAGTACCAATGCGATCGGGTCATGCACCAACGCACGGCCTAATAAGCAGCGCCGCTGTTCACCGGTCGACATCTCGCCATATCTTCTGTCCGTCAAGAAAGCGATACCAAGCTCCTCCATCACGACATGGGCGTGAGCAATCTGAGCATAGGTAAAGTCTTGGTGAGCATACGTTCCAATGCTCGCATAGTAGCCAGACAGCACGACTTTCAACCCGGTCACCTTTTCCATGTACTGGTGTTGCAGGTCGTGCGAGACCATGCCTAATCGCTTGCGAACATCCCAGACATTCCACCGTTCTTCCCCGAAAAGCCGGATATGCGTCTCATCATTGGGAACGGGATGGACTTCGCCCGCCAGCAGTTTCAGAAATGTAGATTTCCCAGCGCCATTGGGACCGAGGATGGCGACGTGTTCACCCTCTTGGAGAGACAACGAAAAGTCGGTGAAGACGCAGGTGTCTCCCCGATAGACCGTCGCCCGTTCGATCTCGATTAAGGGGCTGCTAAGCTTCATCCGGATCAGGATTGATCTTGGCACGACCAGAAGACTTGGGAGAACGGGCAGTTTTCTTGGCTGAGGCAGGAATTTTCGGCGTGGGTGTTTTCACATCGGCGTTCTGTGCGCGATGGAGTAAGGCATGGTCCATCAGCACCAGCGCCACCATGGCTTCGGCAATCGGCGTTGCTCTGATACCAACGCAGGGATCGTGCCGGCCATTCGTTTCGACGGTCACTGGCTTGCCCTGCTTATCGATAGACCGGCGAGCCACACGGATGCTCGACGTCGGCTTAATCCCAATCGTGACGACGATATCTTGCCCCGTTGAAATCCCGCCGAGAATGCCCCCGGCATGATTGGTCACAAATCCGTCCGGGGTCAGCTCGTCTCCATGCTCTGACCCACGCTGCGTCACAGAAGCAAAACCTGATCCAATCTCGACCGCCTTCACCGCATTGATGCTCATCATGGCGCCGGCCAAATCTGCATCGAGCTTCGCGTAGACCGGCCCACCCCACCCTACCGGTACGGATTCAGCCAGCGTGGTGATCCTTGCCCCAACCGAATCGCCTGCTTTTCGCAATTCATCCATGAACGATTCAAGCTTCGGCACGATCGCAGAGTTTGCAGAAAAAAATGGATTCTTACCGACCTCATCCCAACTCTTAAACGGTACTTCAATCGGGCCAAGCTGACTCAGATAGCCACGAATCACAACCCCATACTTCTCCCTGAGCCATTTCCTCGCGATCGCTGCAGCCGCCACTCGTACCGCTGTTTCACGCGCAGAAGCCCTCCCGCCGCCACGATGGTCGCGAATGCCATACTTCTGCCAATAGGTATAGTCTGCGTGGCCGGGCCGGAAGGTATCGATCAGGTTGCCGTAATCTCTGCTGCGAGCATCTTCGTTTCGAATGAGGAGCGCGATGGGCGTACCGGTCGTCTTGCCTTCAAAGACACCGGAGAGGATTTCGACCCTATCGGATTCCTGCCGCTGCGTGACGTGGCGAGAAGTACCGGGCTTACGCCGATCGAGATCGAGTTGGATATCATCGACAGAGAGGGCCAGACCGGGTGGACAGCCATCCACGACACAACCAATCGCAGGCCCGTGGCTCTCGCCGAATGACGTAACAGTGAAAATGTGCCCGAACGAATTGCCTGCCATGAGGCGGATGACTCCTCCCTATTCCACGAGATCAAGCTTGATGCGCAACTCCTTCAACTGATCGGTACCGACCGCAGATGGCGCATCGGTCAATGGACATTGCGCCCGTTGTGTTTTGGGGAACGCGATCACGTCTCGAATCGAATCGGCGCCGCCCAACAACATGATGAGCCGGTCGAGCCCGAAGGCAATCCCGCCGTGCGGAGGCGCCCCATAGTCGAGCGCATCGAGCAAGAACCCGAACTTGGCCTGTGCTTGCTCTTTGTCGATGCCGAGCAGGTCGAGAATGCGCAGCTGAATATCGCTCCGGTGGTTCCGAATGCTCCCTCCGCCGATCTCGCTTCCGTTCAGCACCATATCATAGGCCTTCGCCCGTACTTTGAGCGGCTCAGAACCCAGGAACGAAGCATCCTCATCCATCGGCGCAGCAAAGGGATTGTGCATGAAAATGTATCGCTTTTCTTCCGGCGAATAATCCAGCAAGGGAAATTCGACGACCCACAGAGGCTTCCAGGCAGCCGTATCAATCAATTTCAACTCTTCACCCAGCAAGAGCCTGATGCGGCCCAACACATCGTGGACAATCGCAGCCTTGTCAGCGCCGAAAAGGACGAGATCCCCAGGCTTGGCGTCAGGAAGGGCCACCGCAAAAGCCTTGGCATCCAGGAACTTGGCGATCACAGACTCAAGCTGCCCCTCGGGAGTGATCTTCAGCCAGGCGAGCCCCTTCGCACCGAAACTCTTGGCTATCTCACCGAGCCCATCGATCCTGCTTCGCGGAGTGGCCGCTCCACCCTTCACGATCAGCGCCTTTACGATCCCACCCTTGGTCGCCGCTTCCTTGAATACCTTGAACTCACTGGCCGCCGCAAAAGCTGTGACATCGTGCAGCGGCATATCAAAGCGCAGATCCGGCTTGTCAGACCCGTAACGGCCCACAGCCTCCGCATAGGTCATGCGCGGAAAGGGAGTCGGCAATTGAACGCCGCCCGCCTCACGAAATACCGTGACGATCATCTGCTCCATCAGGCTCATGACGTCCAACCGATCGGCAAACGACATTTCGATATCGATCTGTGTAAATTCAGGTTGCCGATCGTTGCGCAAGTCCTCATCGCGAAAGCAGCGCGCGATCTGATAGTAACGATCGACCCCGCTGACCATGAGCACCTGCTTGAAGAGCTGCGGTGACTGAGGCAACGCGTAGAATTGTCCAGGATTCACCCGGCTCGGCACCAAGTAATCGCGCGCGCCTTCCGGCGTACTCTTGGTCAAAATCGGCGTTTCCACTTCGAGAAAGCGTTCCGCGTTCAGAAATCCACGGACTGCCTGCATGATGTCGTGCCGGATCGTTAACAGCCGCTGCATCTTCGGACGGCGAAGATCCAGGTAGCGATACTTCAGCCGGATCGACTCCGTCACTTCAGCATCGTCTTCGATCACGAACGGCGGCGTCTTCGACTCGTTCAGGACTTCGACGGCATCCACGAACACTTCGATCTCGCCCGTCGGAAGATTAGGATTCTTCGACTCGTCGGGACGGGCCATCACTTGGCCTGTCACCGACACGACACACTCGCTCCGCAAGGCATGGGAGACTTGATGTACCGCGGCATTACGCTCGGCGTTAAATACCACCTGCGTGATCCCTGTGCGATCCCGCAGATCGATGAACATGACCATGCCGTGGTCACGCCGCTTCTGGACCCAGCCGTTTAAGACAACGGTCTGCCCAACGGCTGCTTTTGTGAGTTCCCCGCATCGATGAGTTCTGACTTTCATACCACCTTCACTTTCTTGGAACGAGCCCATCCAGCCCGACTGACCCGCTTCTTCGGCCTGGAAGGCTGCTGCTCCGTATCCTCTGCTGCGGCAAGCTTCAGCTCTGCCAGCTCGCGCAACGCGTTCGCTTCACGGTCGGTCAAATACCTGAACTCACCGGGCCCCAGATCGCCCAATAAGAGCGGACCCATCTTAATCCTTGTCAGCTTCAAAACCGGGTGACCCACCGCCTCCATCATCCGCTTCACTTGATGCTGCCGCCCCTCGCGGATTGTAATTTCGAGCCAAGAGTTTAGCTTGGCCTTTTTGACCTTCTTGACGATCGCCGGGCTCGTCATGCCATCTTCCAACTGTATACCCTGCTCTAACTGCCGGATATGATTGTCCGTCACCACCTGCTTCACCTTGATGAGATAGGTCTTCGGCACATGGTAGCGGGGATGGAGCAGGGTCTGAGCCAAGTCGCCGTGATTGGTCAGGAGCATCAACCCTTCGCTGTCGAAGTCTAACCGGCCGACGGGAAACACCCGTACCGAAATCCCGCGGAGGAAATCCTTCACCGTCGGCCTGCCTCCCGGATCGTTCAATGTCGACATCACGTTCTTCGGCTTATTCAGCAGCAGATAGACATAGGGCTGAGTAGAACTGATGTGCTTACCGTCCACCTTAATGTGGACTCGATCCGGATCGACTTTGGTTCCGAGTTCCGTCACGACTTTCCCGTTGACAGTCACCCGCCCAGCCGCAATCCACTCCTCAGCCTTCCGGCGAGAAGCCAATCCGGTTCCGGCAATGATTTTCTGCAGGCGTACCCCGCCTGCAGGCAAGGGGCCAGAGGCACGAGGCGAGGGGTGCGGAGCATTTTCTCCAGTCTTGTCTGTCATTCTAATCTACCCCCTAGCCTCTCGCCTCGTGCCACTAGCCAGCCCTTTATTCCCATTCGATGGTCGCTGGTGGCTTGGAGCTGATATCGTAGACTACCCGATTGACACCCTTCACTTCATTGATGATCCGGTTCGACAACTTGCCCAACACATCATTCGGAATCTTGGCCCAATCGGCCGTCATGCCATCCACACTCGTGACAGCGCGGAGCGCGATGACATGTTCATACGTCCGCTGATCGCCCATGACACCCACGGTCCTGATCGGCAACAGTACGGCAAGCGATTGCCAAATTTCCCGATACAAACCGGCGGCGCGAATCTCCTGATCGAGAATGGACTCGGCTGCTCGCAATATGACCAGTCGCTCCTTCGTCACCGCTCCCAGCACCCGAATAGCAAGGCCAGGGCCGGGGAATGGCTGCCGCCAGACAATTTCGTCCGGCAGGCCTAACTCCTTACCCAACACACGGACTTCATCTTTGAATAGCTCGCGCAGGGGCTCAATCAATTTCAACTTCATGCGAGCCGGCAACCC
>JANOJM010000307.1:0-22655 GCA_031418735.1 Nitrospiraceae bacterium
CCCGTTCGGTCGACCGAGGTGCGAACAGAGGATCACCTTGGCTCCATCGTCGACGACTCGATTGATGGTCGGCAGGGTCGATCGAATGCGGGTATCGTCGGTGATTTGGTGTGAATCGTCCAATGGGACGTTGAAGTCGGCTCGGATGATGACGCGCTTGTCTCGGAGCACGACATCGTCGATCGTTTGTTTGCGGAGATTCATGGCGGCTCCGTCGGGTTGGTTTTCCTGGAATAGGAGTCAGTGAGAAATAGAATCGGGCTGAGGCCGGCAGCGCCTCAGCGGTACCCTAGCGCCCTTTCGCTCCTGCCGCGATCACCTTGATGAGGTCTCGGACCCGGCATGAATAGCCCCATTCGTTGTCGTACCACGCCGTCACCTTGACCATCCGTTTGTCGATGGCCATCGTGAGCGGGGCGTCGAATGTAGCCGAATGCGAGTCGCCCTTTTGATCGATCGAAACGATCGGGTCTTCAGAATAGAGTAGGATATTTTTCATCGGGCCATTCGCCGCTTTCTTGAAGGCAGCATTGACGGAGGCAACGTCACAATCCTTTTCCGTTTCGACGGTCAGATCCACCAGCGAGACGTTCGGTGTAGGAACGCGGATGGCGAGGCCGTCGATCTTGCCCTTGAGTTGCGGTAGTACCAGGTGCAGCGCTTTTGCCGCGCCGGTGCTGGTCGGGATCATCGACATGCCTGCCGCGCGCCCGCGCCGCAAGTCTTTGTGGGGGAGATCGAGCAACTGCTGGTCGTTGGTATAGGAATGGATCGTGGTCATGACGCCGTGCTTGATGCCGAAATTATCCAACAGCACTTTTGCGACGGGAGCGAGGCAATTGGTCGTGCAGGAGGCGTTGGAGACGATGCGGTGCGTTTTCGGATCGTAGGCCGCGTCGTTGACGCCCAGGACGATGGTGACATCCGGATCCTTCGCCGGCGCGGAAATAATGACATGTTTGGCTCCGGCAGCAAGGTGCTTCCCCGCGCCTTCGCGATCGGTAAAGCGCCCGGTCGATTCGATGACGATATCGACCTCCAGCTCCTTCCAGGGAAGCTCTTTGGGATCCTTGATCGCGAGCACCTTAATGGGCTTGCCGTCGATGAGGATCTGATCGCCTTTGGCCTCGACGTTCCCCTGTAACGTTCCGTGTACCGAGTCGTACTTCAAAAGATAGGCGAGTGTCTTGGCATCTGTGAGGTCGTTCACTGCGACAAAGTGGAGGTCGGGATCACCGAGTGATGCCCGCAAAACGTTTCGTCCGATCCGTCCAAATCCGTTAATGCCGATTCGAATAGCCATGACGAGTAATCCCTCAAGAAGAAATGGCCGGTTGAATCCACCGGTTAGAATGACGCCGATAGTATCGGCGCTCCTGGGCCTTGTCAAGCGATTCCAACATGATAAATCTGTGTCGGATCACAGGAGTTTCCCTGTCATTTGAACCGGATGCCGACAGAGTTGGTGCGAGGTTTTCGGACCTGTGCCTTGCGTCTCTGTCGCTGGGTTCGTTAGAGTTCGCCGATTCGATCGTGGAACGGTTTCTCGTGAGGTAGCGGTGAATCTTTTCAAACAGACCATGATGGTGTTGGAGTGGCCGAGGCTGCTCGACGCCCTTGCCGGGCACACCCGATCGACGATGGGGGCGGCACGCTGTCGTGCCCTCGAATTGGCGACCAGCCTTCAGGACTCGCAGCAGCGGCAACAGGAAACCACGGAGATGGGACAGCTGCAAGCCTCCGGAGAGGCTCTGCCGGTCCTGGCATTTCCGGATATTCGAGATCTGCTCACTCGGGCGAAGAAAGGGGCGGTGTTGGAGGTCCATGAACTCCGGGATTGCTCGCTGGTGTTGGAGTTGCTTGAAGAGAGTGGACGTTTCATGGGGCGGCATCAACAGGCCGCACCCGCGCTGGCAACCGCCGCGCATCCCTTGCAATCGGTGGGGGAGCTGCGGCCTGTGAAAACCGCGCTGGATGCGGCGATCCATCCAGACGGCTCAATCAAGGAGTCGGCAACACCGGAGTTGCGACGCCTGACTCATCAGGCCCATGCGCTCAAACAGCAGATGCGCGATCAAGTAAATCAGATGCTCCACTCGCGTCGCTATGAGGAAGTTTTACAAGAACAGTATTTTGCCCAGCGGGAAGGCCGGTATGTCATCCCGGTGAAAGCCGACATGCGTGGACGAGTTCCGGGGATCGTCCATGACGTGTCGGCCAGCGGGGCGACGGTGTTTATCGAACCGCGCGAGCTGGTCGAACTGAACAATTCCATCAAAGTGGCGGATCTGGAGATCGAACGAGAAGTGCGCCGCATCCTCCGTGAGTTGTCTGCTCTCGTTGCGGCGCAATCTGAAGTCGTGCTGGCGGGGCTCGAAGCGCTGGCCGTGCTTGACGGTATTTCGGCGCGGGCATCATTTGGCCGTCAAATAAAAGCGCAACCAGTCGATCTCAACGCAGACGGGCGCGTGAGGCTATTGCAGGCCCGACATCCCCTGCTCATGTTGTCGAAAGCGCAGGTGGTTGCTAACGATATTCTCTTGGATGAATCGATCCAGGTGCTCGTCATTTCCGGCCCCAATACGGGCGGGAAGACCGTGACCCTCAAGATCGTCGGGCTCTTTGCCTTGATGGCCCGAGGCGGATTGCACTTGCCCTGCGATGCGCAATCAGAGATGGCGATCTTTCCTGACGTCTACGCCGATATCGGCGACGCCCAAGACCTGGCTCGCGACCTGTCCAGCTTTTCGGCGCACATGATCCAGATGATTCAGTTGCTCGATGAAACGGATCGTCAGCGTAATAGCGATCTCAATGCCGTCCTGCGCCAATGGCTGGTCCTCCTCGATGAACCTGTGACCTCGACTGATCCGACAGAAGGGGCAGCCTTGGCTGAAGCGTTGCTCTGTCGGCTGGCCACGCTAGGGATGAAAGTCGTTGCGACGACGCACTACGGATCGCTGAAGGCGTTGGCTCATACGATGCCAGGCTTTGCGAACGCTTCGGTCGAATTCGACGTGGCGACGCTCTCGCCGACCTATCGGCTTTTCATGGGAGTGCCCGGTGGATCGTCCGCACTGGAGATTGCCGGTCGGCTAGGCATGGACCGGGCCTTGCTGGATGAGGCGAGACAGAAACTCCATAAAGACGACCGGGTCATGGAAACGATGCTGCACGATCTACAACGTACACAGCGGCAGTTGGCCGATGATCTGGCGCAGGCGGTCGAGGCTAGACGTGAAGCGGAACAGGCCGAACAGCGCGCGAAGGCGCAGTTGGTTCGCCTGGAAGAGACCGAACGGGAAGCGCAAAAGGGTCTCAAGCGAAAACTCAGTGAACAGTTCAGTCGCGCGCGGGCAGAAGTGCAATCCACGGTGGATACCGTCATGGGCGAGCAGAAATTGATCAAAGCCAAAGCGGCGAAGCAACGATTGTTCGAGCTTGAGGCGCAGACGAGAGCCGAATTGACTCCGACCGGCACGCCGATCCCGCTTGAGCAGTTGGGGGTGGGGGATCAGGTTGAGATCAGCGGGCTCGGCATGACCGGCACATTACTCGAAACGCCACAAGGGAAGAAACGCGTGAGGGTGAAGGTAGGGCAGGGGGAACTGTTGGCCACAGTAGCGAACCTCGTCGGTCTTGCACGAGGGCAGGCAGCACTTCCGCCAGTGTCACCCAGTCCTCGACGGGTCTCATCAGGCGGCGGACTAAACCTCGATGAACAGACGGTCGTGGATGTTCGTGGGAAGGCGGCGGACGAGGCGTTGGATGACGTGGTTGCGGCGTTGGATCGCGCCACCATGGCCAGTGCGCCATTCCTCCGCATCATCCATGGCCACGGCACGGGGAAACTCAAAGCGTCATTGCGGGATTATTTGAAGGCCTCACCCTATGTGGCGGAGTTCCGTGCGGGAGACCGGGCAGAAGGCGGGGATGGCGTGACGATTGTGAAGTTGAGGTAATGAGAGGAAGGCCTGGCTGATCCCCTTTGCTCGCGCAACGCGCGGCCTCCGAAGGATGGGCCGGGAGCGGTCAGATGCCCTTCTTGCTCGCAGAACGCGCACATTCAGAAAGTGCTCGTTCGATGCGCGCAGTAAAGGGCAGCCTGACCATTCCCTTACAGAAAGGTGAGAGGAGAGTTGGAAGGCCCTCGCCTGGGATCATGGCACGTCTCGGCGTGCCAGAGGGTGGGCGGGTGAAAAAGTTGTGCGCAGTCCGGGGATTCAGCCAGGCCCTCCTCTTGAAAATGAGTGGAGTAAGATGCAGATAGAAAGGGAGTGGCCAGATGTCCTTCTTGCTCGCGGAACAGCGGAGGGGATGGAGCCTGATGATCTTCTGTGCTCGCGCAACGCGCGGCCTCCGAAGGCCCTCGTTGGACGCGCGCAGTGGAAGATCAATCAGCCCCCATCCCTGAAGAAAGAACGAGCAAGCTTGGAAGGATCTAATAGATGGATGACAGTCGTTCGACGCACGCAGTGAACGCCAATCTGGCCACTCCCTTTTAGCGGGTAGAAGTGATTTCAGAAAATGAGCGGGTGGGCGGGCTAGATGGTCTCCTGTGCTCGCAAAGCCCCCACGATGACGGCGGTCGCTCATTGCGCGCAGTGACCGATACGAGGTGAACCGATGAACGAGTCGCTCTTAATGATCTTCAGGGTACTGACAGTTCTTTCGGTTGCCCTCTTAGCGGTTGGTATCGTGAAGCCGGAATGGATACGCTTCGGACAAAAGCGGCCTGGCCGTCCAACGATCATTGCCGTTGCATTAAGCCTATTGGTCATCGGTCTTTCCGGCGCAGGCGCGATTCAACCTGCTGGAAAGAATAATGCTGAAGTTGTGAAGCCTGGCGCAGTACTGAGTGAGGCTGTGTATGCGATCGGCAATGATGCGCGCCAGTGCGATCCAGGAACAAAGCCCGGTACTCCGGGCGTCAGTGATGACGAGCAGACCGCAGCCGGTATCCGCTACATGGTCAAAACGCCGATGAACTACAATTCACACATTGCCCATCCGTTACTCATGGTCTACGCGCCGGCACGAACAAATCGATATGAGTCAGAAGCCTTTGTGCATCTCACGCAAGAAGCGACGGCGGCAGGGTTTATCGTGGCCTATGCCGATCATCGGGCGATGAATCCTGAAACTATTGAAAAGCTCGCTGACATACCGGGGCTGATTGAACAGAAATGGTGTATCGACAAGAAACGGATTTTTCTCACCGGGCATTCCGATGGTGGGACTACGGCCATGGCCATCGCGTTTCTCAATGGCAATAAACATATTCCAACGGCGATTGCTCCGAGTGCGGCGGGCATTAGGGGTGAGGATTTGAAAACCTATCAATGTCCGAACCCGCTTCCTGTGATGATCATGCACAGCAGCCAGGACAACCTGTTCCCAGGGTATGGGAAAGAGGCGATACAATGGTGGGCTGCCTGCAATGGTTGCGATGCGACCCCCCCTGTTAAAGATGCAAACGGTTGTGTAACGTATAGGGGGTGTGAGAACAACGTCGCCACACGTTACTGCGAAGGCACGGGGCCACATACCACATGGCCTGAGAGCAATAAGGCGATCATCGATTTTTTCAAGAGCGGCCAAGAGGCCCGTTAAAATACTCTGAGCAGTTTAGATAGGTCAATGATGACCATATCTCCACCATCGATCAGGTCTGTATCGGCGCGACGCCGATGTTGTCGATCTCTCTTATGATCGACGCCGTACGCTGAGCAGCGAGGGGTGATTCCATGAACAATTTGAGGTGTGCGATCCATTCGCTCCACGCCGGACGGGGTGCGATGGTTGTGTTCTGTTTGTTTGCCGCAGCCGGCTGCGCACAGCCAATTGAGACGATCGATATGACATCCTTCGATCCATCGCAGGATCAGACGACCATTGCTGGCTACTACCGAGATGGGGCCATGGATATGCGAGAGAAGGCTGCCTCGCTTGCCGAGAGCGCCGTCCGGTATGAACGACTCTTTGGCCCCCAGTCGGATTGGGTTAGTGGAGCCAGGCAGCTTTCGCAGTATTATGCAGCGATGGCGCAGGAGCAAGAAAGACTGGCTGAAGCCCATGCGGAGGTTGCGCGAAGGGGACAACAGCGGAGCCGGTAACTGAAGAGAGGCAGATGTGATAGGGGACCGACACACCACACCACAGAGGAGGATCCATGAAGCCCTCAGCTTTTTCTCGCACGATCGTGTTGGTTATTCCGGTTCTGTTATTCATGTATGGCTGTGGGACGACCGTCGACCAAGGGAAGCGAGGGCTGCGCTGGAACCCGCTCACGTCGGGGCTGACGAAGGAACCGCTCAAAGAGGGGTTCTATTGGCATGCGCCGTGGAATAAGGTGTTCGAGTACGATATTCGGTATCAGAGTTTCACGGAAAAGGTCGATGCCCTGACCGCCGACGATCTTTCGGTCACGCTGCATGCGGCGATTACCATGCGACCGATTGGGGAGGAGATCTATTTTCTCGCTCAGGAAGTGGGTCACGGCTGGTATGCACAGCTCGTGCGACCGCAGTTCCTCTCGGCGGTGCGAGGGGTCGTCGCTCAATACACGATGGTCTCACTGCCTGAACGGAGCAGCGAGATCGGCAACAAGATTGAAGCAGTTATGGTCGAGTCGCTTAAGGGACGACACCTAGATGTCTACAGTGTCGCATTGTCCGAGATCGAATTTCCTCAGATGGTGTTGAAGTCTATCGAACAGAAGCAGGCGAAGGAGCAGGAGAAGGAACAAAAGGAGTTTGAGGTACTGATTGCGCAACGCAACGCCGAGATCGCCAGGATTCAAGCGAAAGGCGAGGGGGATGCGTTGCAGATTCGTGCCGAGGGCGAGAGCGAGAGCCTGCGCATTCGCGCCAAGGGTCAGTCTCAGGCACAGGAGATCATCACGAAAACGCTGACGCAGGATTATCTCAAATATAAACTGTACGAGAATCCCAGCACCAAGACGATCATCATGCCGGATAAGTCGAATGTGCCGATCATCGTGAATCCTGGGCCGGATCACTCACGCTGAAAGGTGGGGCAGGGAGTGGCCAGGTGCCCTTCTTGCTCGCAGAACGCGCACGATAAAACTGTGCTCGTTCGATGCGCGCAGTAAAGGGCAGCCTTGGCCACTCCCTTCAAGAGAGGTAAAGAGAGCTGGAGAGCCCTCGCCTGGGCTCATGGCACGTCTCGGCGTGCCAGTGGGTGGGCGGGTGAGAAAGTCGCGCGCAGTAGAAGATCAATCAGCCCCCATCCCTGAAGAAAGAACGAGCGAGCTTGGAGGGATCATTTTGATGGATGACGGTCGCCGAATGCGAGCACTGAAGGCTAGTCTGGCGACTCCTTTGGGGGAGATGCGGAACAGAGAAGGCTCTCATCGCCTGTGTGCGGAAACTGCGGACCACACGCACTGCGATTCTCAAGTATCGAGCGCCTTGGCGGACGGAACCGCCTCAGCACGCGTGACAGCCAATGCAGTTGCTGACTCCAAATCATGAAGGGGTTATCCAAGCGTCTAACGGTAGTTGCGGACATGTGTTTGGTAGATCCAAATAGGAAGAACCAATTTAGTGGCCATTGTGACTACTGCGTAGACTGTGTTATCCGTCATAATCACCATGCACTGAATGCCGGAGAGCACAATGGGTGAGGCAAAACGAAGGAAACAGAATGAGCAGAATTTCGGTCGTGTCCCGAAGAGCCCAAGTTATCGTGGACTGGTTGTGAGCCCACCGATTGAAATTGAGGGTACCCGTCTATATGCGAGACTTTCGAACCTAGATCCACAGGAACTTCGATTCGCCCTGCTATTTTGGGATCGGCTTGTATGGCCATCCTCAAGGGCAATCCATTTTGCTAGCGGCCCGGATGAAGCTTTCCTTGAAAGCGCTGGAATACTTACCAGACCGGAGTACACCTTTGACGGTGATGGAGCTCAAGGAATAGCCAAAGGGCAAATCCAAGCGTACCAAGATCTCGAACGCGCTGAGCCGGGGGCTTGGGCTCTTGCGCAGGGCGAAAATTCTTTTTTGTGGAAAGAAGGTGTGGCCGACGAGGGGAAGGGAGCTTTAGTTGAACTCCACAGAGCAATTCCGGTACCGAGGCACGACGTGCCGCTGGCAGAAATTCTCGAGTTTAGACAACGACGCCGTGATGAACTAATCCTATTGAGACACCAACTTGAGTCTTTTGTATCCGAGATTGAGGGATCGGCAGACAAATCGATAGCTCTGCAGAAATGCGTTGCGGAACTAGATAAGGCTTGTTCAAATTTATTAGTCGTTGGAAAAGAATGGCAGTTCCCAGTTTATCTCTCAAACATTAAAGTGTCTTTCAGTCTTAGCCCACAAAAATTTCTGCCTGCAGTAGCAGTAGGCTGGAAAATGGGTGAGCCGTTCGGACTTCCTGCTGCTACAACGGTTGCCGGAGCTTTTGGTGCCGTAAGTACTCTTGAGATCAAGGGGGACTATGGCCTTCGATCAATGAAGCGGCCTAGATGTCCATATCGATATGCATTCCAGATGCACGAAGAGCTCCGTTAGCAGAATGTAATAGGAAGCAGGACGGGCGGTGGTGGCCTCCTCCATTCACTTCTCTGGTCTTTTTGTTCCGTCTTTCCCTCAAACAAAGATGTCGTCTTGCTGTCCTTCCATGCGTGCATCGAACGTGCACATTTTTACCGTGCGCGTCCAGCCAGCAGGAGGATGATCTAGCTACCCTTCCCCTTTTGTTTCAGTGACCTGTTAGGAGAGTTGGTATTTTGCCATGCGATATCGGAGGGTATTGCGGGTGATCTTGAGGAGTCTGCTTGCTTCGGAAATGTTGCCGCCTATGCGCTGCAGCGCTTCTTTTAACAGCTTTTTTTCCATCTCCTGAGCCGAGAGGCCGAAGGCCAGGAGCGAGGTCTTCTCGGCTTTTCCGTTCGATCCTTCCGACTGGCCATCTCGCAGAGATGCCGGGAGGTGGTCCGGCTGGATCATCTCGTCCCTGCAGGTAATGGTCAACCCTTCGACCGCAGCTTTGGCCGATCCGTCTGTTCCGAGGATAATCACGGGGAGATTCTGAGTGATGCGTCTGGCCTGTGACAGGACTACCTGACTCGCAATCCGCCCTTGGCTCTCGTCACAGAGGACAAGTGCCAGGGTCTGCTTGGTCTTTCAGGATATGCAGACCCTCTTCGGTTGTAGGAGCAGTAAGGATGGGGGCCTGTTGATAGGCGAGGGCTTGTTCAAGCAACGGTTTGGTATGGGGATTGGTCGAGATGAGCAGTAGGGCCGGAGAGTGTATAGGAGCGTTCCTTGTTCAGGTCTCCCCGCAAAACACTAAGTACAGAAGCAGCCTACTCCTCTTCCCGCCAGGGGGAAAGAGGGCATTTATGAAACCCGACTTCCTGTCTGTCGCCGGTGATTTTCCTGTGCAATTCCCACGTTGCGAAGGAGGCCGCTCAGTTTGGCTCGTTTGAGGGGGCTCTCCTTGAACGTGGTTTTAAAGTTTTCCTCGCCAATTTGAGCCAAGGTGTCGAGGTTGGGAGCAAGGGTCAAGGGGGTTGGGCTAAAGGCAGGTTCATTCGTCGCGTCCGATCGAAGATTAAACGGACAGACGTCCAGGCAATCGTCGCAGCCGAAGATGCGATTGCCCATTTGAGTCGCGAGATCATCAGGGATGACCTCGCGGCCGCCGCGCAGTTCGATGGTCAAGTATGAGATACAGAGCCGGGCATCGACGACATAGGGTTCGACGATGGCGCCGGTTGGACAGGCCTGGATACAAAGGGTGCAGCTTCCGCACAGATCTGTGGCCGGTTCATCCGCAGTCAGATCGAGGGTCGTCAGAATTTCCCCGAGCAGGAGCCAAGAACCAGAATCGGCCGAGACGAGATTGGAATGTTTCCCGATCCAGCCGATGCCTGCCTGCTGCGCCCAGGCCTTCTCCATAATCGGGCCTGTATCGGTGTAGGCCTTGGTGGTGACACCTGGTGCCAGGGCTACGATCTTCGCTTCGAGTTGCGCGAGCCGCTGGCTCATCACTAAATGGTAATCCTTGCCCCAGGCGTAACGGGCAATGCGTCCCATTCCAGGCTGCTCGTTTGCACGATTGTCCGTGTAGTAGTTCATCCCGAGCGAGATCATCGATCGGCAGCCTGGCAAGACCAGTTGCGGATCGCTTCGGCGAGCAGGGTCGCGAGTCATCCAGGCCATCGTGCCGTGGTAGCCGCGCTGGAGCCATTCGGCGAGACGGTTGAATAAGAGACGGGGTAAGGGAGTTGGGGGTAGCGGGGTAAGGGGGTTGGGTGGTAGAGAAGTGTCAGTCTGAGGGCTGATAGCTGAAGGTTGACTGCTATTGGGGATTCGGCTGATACCGACGGCGTCGAAACCAAGGGCGAGAGCTTCGCATTTGATCGCTTCAGCGAGAGACATGGTTAATGCGATGACTGGGAACAGTCAAAGCGGACACTAAACTGGACCGAACAATGGTCGGATTTGCAACGGGTGCAGGAGCCAGTGATTTTGGTTTTCCAGTCTGTGGCCTTCTCGTCGAATCGGCAGATTGTGTTCCCGCCCTTGGAGATGGTCGTCCAGGGTTTATCGGTTCCAGGGACATTGGCTACGAGGCAGCCGGTGGGGAAGGGGACGTGACAGCTCTGGGAGGCTTCTCCCTTCGCCATGCCGAAGCTGCATGACTGTTCAGTTGTGGCCTGTGACTCGTCCATGGGCTGCGCGTGAGCTGCGGCTGAAAGGCTCCACAGGCCGATGAGCATGAGTAGCAGGAATGGCCAGCGTTTCATCGTGCTGCATCGTAGCACAGAGATGTTTAGCAGGATGCTGAAAAAGTCTGCCAGCGGCGTTCTCACCTCGAAAGCATCCTCAACGTAGCCCAGAGGCTACGCCTCCGGTGCTTTCTTCGGTTGCGGCCTTGCTGGACGGCCTTTTTGAGCATCCTGCGAGGGTGTTCTGCTCTTGTCCAGGACGTGCAGGTTATCGAAGCTCTGCTGTGCCGAAATGGTTTCTCGTACCGTGTTAGTACTCGCCTGGTTCTCAATGCGTCTATATACTTGTGGCATGTTGTGGCGTGTGATGATTGTCATGGGCTGTCTCGTACTCGGATGGTCCGGGTGGAGCCGTGCGGCGGAGCCTGTCGTCTTGGATGTCCGTACAGAATCTACCGGTGGTGTGAAGGCGACGGCCACAATTCTCTTTCCGGTGGAGCCGGCGATCATTCAGGGAATATTGACCGACTATGCCCATTGGCCAGAACTTTTTGATGTGCGGATGCGGATGGCGGAGATACGTGAGCAGGACGGCAAGGTGTTCACAGATATTCGGATCGACCATGCCTTGCTCCCAGGAGAGCGGCGACTCTTGAGTGAGACGAGGACCTTGCCGACCGGTGGGTTGCTGACGGAATTGAAGGGGGGCGACTTCAAGCAGTACCGCCGGTTCTGGAAGCTTAACCCAGTCGATGGTGGAGCTCATACTAAGGCCGAGTTTGAGCTGCTCGTCGAAATCGACACGATTGTGCCAGATTGGATGGTTGCCGTGGCGATGCGGCGAGATATGGAAACGCATTTTCGAATCGTGAGGGGAAAGGCGCTGCAAATACAGCAGGAGTTACAGTCAGGGCGATGAGTAAAACAGGTTGAGGTCGAGGTCAAGGTTGAGCGAAGACTTGGTTTTGCTATCCAGAAAAAGTGAATTCCGACAGCTCCGCCTTGCCGAGTCCCTGCTTCACCAGCGCGCTCACATCGAACATCCGTTCGACCTTTAGAATGTCATCGAGTCTGGTTTTCGTGCTGGGGTGTGGCGGGGTGAAGAGTGAACAGCAGTCTTGATCCGGCTCAATCGATATGGTGAAACTGCCGATTTGCTGAGCCTGGTCGGTGATTTCCACCTTGTCCATACCGATGAGCGGGCGCAGGATCGGCAATTCTGCCGCCTCTTCAATCACCGTCAAGTTTTCCGGTGTTTGTGAGGCGACTTGCCCTAGGCTATCGCCCGTGACGAGCCCCCAGCAATTCTCGCGTTTGGCTAGCTCCTGTGCAATGCGGATCATGACGCGCCGGTAGAGCACTACCCGAAATGGGGCCGGTGCGTTCGCCACAATGTCCTGTTGAATCTCCCCGAACGGGACCACGTAGAGCGTCGACCGGTATTGATGGATCGTGAGGAGCTGCACGAGTTCGCGGACCTTTTCCTCTGAGGCGCGGCTCACAAGTGGGCGTCCGGAGAAATGGACGAAGAGGGCTCGGCATCCGCGCTTCATCATGCGATAGGCTGCGACCGGCGAATCGATTCCTCCAGAGATCAGGCAGGCGACCTTTCCACTGACCCCCACCGGCATGCCGCCAGGCCCCTGAATTTTTTTGGTTGCGTAGTAGACTTCTTTGGAGAGCAGTTCGAGATAGACTGTGAGGTCGGGATCTTTCAGGCTGACTTTTTTGCCGGTTCCTTCACAGATGGCAGCGCCGACGTTCCGCGCGACTTCCATGGAGGTCAGAGTCAATCGTTTATCGGCTCGTTTCGCCGAGACGCGAAAGGTGGAAAACGATTCCGACCGGAGCGAGTCGATGACCGCTTTGCTGAGTGCTCCAATATCTGGATGGGCCAAATCGAGCGGCAACCCATGGGCCAGCGAAAAGTTGGCGATTCCGAAGACTCGTGTGAGCCGTTCTTTAATGGCCTGGTCTGGAACCGAGTCAGGCAAGACCACACGAATCCGGCTGCGAAGATTCTCAACGCGTCTGACGCCGAGATCCTTCAGCGTCCATTGGATATTGCGTACAAGCCGCTCCTCGAAATATTCCCGATTGCGGCCTTTGAGGGCGAGTTCGTGGTAGTGGACGATGGCGCAGCGCATGGTACTAACAGGATGCTGAAAATGGCAGACTTCTCACCCGCCCAGCCCCGGCGCGCCGAGACGCGCCGTTCCGCGAGCTTCGTTCTCGGCTCGACAAAATCCTCAACGTACCCCGCTTGGGAATAGAGCTGTTCAGACAGCTCAAGGCTGGGCGGGTGGGAATGGTACGCCTCCGGTATTTGCCTCGCCTGCGGCCTTGTTGGAGGACCATTTTGAGCATCCTACATTCCGTCATGAGCTGTGAACATTCGACTCCAAGAAACGCTCGGCATCGATGGCGGCCATGCAGCCGGAGCCGGCGGCGGTCACGGCTTGACGGTATACAGAATCCTGCACATCGCCTGCGGCGAAGATGCCGGGAATACTGGTGGCGGTGCCATGATTGGTGATGAGGTAGCCTTTCGCATCCATCTCAAGCTGGCCGGCGAACAGTGCGGTGTTGGGACGGTGCCCGATCGCGACGAAGACGCCAGAGCAAGGCAAGTCTGTCGTTTTTCCGGTGACGAGATTCTTGAGTCGAGCGCCGGTGACCACATCCTTCCCAAGGATATCTTCAACGGCGGAGTTCCATACGAATGTGATCTTTTCGTTCTTCACCGCGCGGTCTTGCATGATTTTGGAAGCCCTCAGCTTGTCGCGCCGATGGACAATGGAGACCTTGCTGGCGAATTTAGTCAGGAAGGTCGCTTCCTCCATCGCGCTGTCGCCGCCGCCAACGACAATCAGTTCCTTTTTCTTGAAGAAGAACCCATCGCAGGTTGCACAGGTTGAGACGCCGTGCCCCGTGAGGCGCGCCTCGTTCTTCACCCCGATCTGAATGGCCGATGCGCCGGTGGCGATGATGACGGTCTTTGCGTGGATGGTCTGTTCAGCGTCAACGGTGATCGTGAACGGGCGCTGCGCAAAGGCTACGGCTGTGACGTCGCCGGTCAAAAACTCTGTACCGAACCGTTCTGCTTGTGCCCGCATTTCCTTCATGAGCTCCGGTCCCATGATGCCCTTGGCAAAGCCAGGATAGTTCTCGACTTCCGTCGTCGTGGTCAGTTGCCCGCCGGATTGCCAGCCTTCAATGAGCAGGGGCGAGAGATTCGCCCGCGCCGCATAGACCGCCGCTGTGAGTCCTGCCGGTCCCGAGCCGATGATGACGACATTGCGCATGGACGAAAATTTATCACAGAGGGTGGAGGGAATGCACGGCAAAGGGCTAGGCGAGGAGGCGGAGACTCTCCAATAACCGGACGACTTGTCTGCGGAGAGAAGGACGAGGGAGGGTTCCACTCAATGCATGGTCAGCTCGTTGGATTTTTTTCGCCAAAGGCATTTGACTGTCGATGCGTCGGATCGCTTCAGCGCGGGAGAGACCATTACGGTTTTTGAGACGTGTGATTTGTGTCTCGCGGTCGGCGGTGACGACGATGATTGTGTCGACTCGTTTGTTTACGCCGGCTTCGAAGAGGAGCGGTACGTCATAGATCACCACAGCATGTGGATCTTTTCGTTCGGCTTGTCTGGTGAGCCTGGCTTGTTCACGCGCAACGCGGGGGTGGATGATTCGTTCAAGTCGGCGCAGCTTGGTCCGGTTTCCGAAAACAACGGCTCCCAGCTCACGGCGATTGAGGGTGCGGTCAGGATTGAGGACGGTCTTACCGAATGTTTTGACGATCTCCCGCCAGGCAGGTTTGCCAGGCTTGACGACTTCATGGGCCAGTTCGTCGGCGTCGATGACGACCGCGCCGCAATGCTTGAACATCTTGGCGACCGTGCTCTTGCCGGTGGCGACACCGCCTGTGAGGCCAACTAGAATCATGGCGGCGGAGCATAGCACGCGAGTACTCGCCTCACAACCGAGCTTGATTGACTTCGGACTGGGGAGGCTTGTATGAGTTCGTGCATGAAACGGGTGATGATTTTAGGCTTCGTTGCGGCGATTGGGTTTTGGGCTTTCAGCCTGGTGTGGGCTGACGAAGGTCCGATGCCCGGTCCCCGGACCATTGTGGTTGCGCTCGACGGGACGGGAGACTACGTCTCTCTTCAGGAAGCGGTCGATGCCGCCAAGAAAGGCGACACCGTCTTCGTCAAGGCGGGCCAATACCCTCAGGACGTGACTATCCACAGCAAGGAGAAGATCAAATTCGTCGGGGCTGGAGTGGATCAGGTGACGATTCTGGGGCGCGAGATTGTGGTGGGTTCTCTTCACGTGGGCAAGTGGCCCTATGGGGCGACGGACATTGAAATCAGCGACATGACCATCAATGACCGAGGGGGGCATGCGGTCGGCCTTTTCAATGGGCAAGGGATTGTCCTTCGTCGGATCAAGATCAATGGGATGTTATTTAGACAGCAAGTTCGCGATGTGCGGATCGAAGATTGTGTGATCGGCGGGAGCGAGACCACCGGCGCTCAGTTTGCCGACTCAGAAGCCGCCCTCATCGGGAATGTGATCCATGATAACGATCATGGCGTCTCGATTGCCGGTAAGTCGAATGTGCGGTTGGAACGGAATGTGATTACGCGGAGCCTTTTTGAAGCGGTGGTGGTCAGCGGCCATGCCCATGCTGTGATCGTGAGCAATACCCTAGTTAAGAATGGTGGCGGCGCAGCGTTTCTCGGGCAGTCCCAGAGTGACGTCAGCGGCAACGTAGTCGGGTTGAATCGAGTGGGTTTTCTGATCGCTCCATCCAGTCAGATCACCACCTCGTTCAATGCGTTCTACAACAAGGATGGGGATTATTTTCGAGATGGTAACCCGAGCCAACCGGCCCCGGAGCTGAAGGCCCAGTCAGATATTACCGGGGACCCACACTTTGTTGACCCAGTGCATGACGATTTTCGCCTAGGTCCTGACACTCGACTTCTTAAAATCGGCCGGTTTCCATACCTCGGCGCCCTCGCTCCTGCCTCAACCGCCGAACGTCGATCGACTAAAAAGTAGTTTCCAATCAATACGATACGCCGTTACCCAGGGCATAAATCTCCATGTGCTATGCTTCCTGTACGCCGTAAGCCGATAGTGAGGGGTCTCTGGCGTAAGGATTGCTGATCCAACTGTCAGAGAAAGAGGAGACAACTGTGGCAAGTTACCGACAAGAGCTCGAAAGGCGTGGACCAGATGGGATTCCGTCGCTCGACGACGTTGAATCAGGCAAACTGGTCGGTGCCGTCCTCCCCATGTCCGAAAAGGCCCAGATTCAGATGCGGAACAGCATCGAAGTCATCGACTACCTCCTCAATCAAGAGCACGTCGTCTGGAGCTGAAAACCGCGCTCTTCATCCCCTGAATCCTCAATCCTAAGCCGCCCTCTTGACAGTCCTCTCGCGCCTTCGTACGCTTCTCGCATTATATCTCTTTCTATTCTAATCAGGAGACACACCGATGGCATGCGTTCACCTGCATCATAGTCGTACTGTGCCTATAGCATATCGGCTCATGATCGCAACGGCGCTCGTGATGTTGATGCCTTATACTGTGCCGGCTTCTGATGAATTGCCGAAAGAGTCGGTGTTGCCGCTCTCGTTGGCCGGTAAGGCGATCCAGGCATCGTTGGATGCTTGCAACAAGGATGGCTATCGGGTGAGCGTGTCGGTCGTGGATCGAGCCGGTGTGCTTCGCGCTATGGAGCGAGCCGATGGGGCCGGGCCTCACACGGTTGATAGCAGCAGAAAGAAGGCCTATACCGCAGCGAGTCTCCGCCGTTCAACGACCGAGCTGGCTGAGCTGATCAACAAGGTGCCGACCTTGCAAGCTCTTGGCAAGATGAACGATCAGGTGCTGATGCTTGGAGGTGGATTCCCGATCGAGATCGGCGGTGAGATCGTCGGAGGGATAGGCGTGAGTGGGGCACCCGGTACACATCTCGACGATGCCTGTGCTCAAGCAGGGCTGGGTGCGATTGGCGCTGTGCCGAAAGTTCCAGCAATCAAGTGATTGGAGTGTATCCGGCAAGATGTTTGGCTGGCCTGCTGCTACTACTGACGGCCTGCAATAGCGATGTGCCGGTGCCGGCTTCTGTCGCGTTCTCGGCAGATCAGGTGCGCCTGACGATTACCAGAACTGCCACCAATCCATTCCTTTCCCGGCACGATCTTCATCTCACATTCGTAGGGCCTGGAGGCTGCTCCAGCGAGGTGGAACTGTTTCCCAACACGGGGTATGCAAGCCGGAGGAATCTCTATCAAGCTGGGGCAGGCGTGCTCTATGTGGTGGGTCAATTCGATGCCCGCGTCATCGACGTACCGCACTGTACGGTCACACTGGCCGAGTTTCGCACCCTCGATCGCTTCGTGACATTCCTCGGTAGTTTCGATGAGAATGAGCAGAAGGTCTGGACTTACTTTCCCGCCAGTCAGCGGTCCGAACTGCCCTTTGAGAAACGGTGAGCCAGTTCACTCTTGTTCGTTTGGTCTGTTCAGTCTGTCTGGTTTGTTTGGTTGAAGGAGACTAACCAGATAGACCAGCCAAACCCGCTTCGTTTGCCTCGCGCGGCCTAGTGAGGGCTTCGGTCTTTGAAGGTGAGCTCAGAGACAGCGGACTTATCCAGCTCGCCTTTGCCGAGCGTAACCAATCGCTGGTATTGACCGTAGGTCGCTTGAGCCAACGGGACGGCAAGTCCTGCAGTTTTTGCTAACGCGAGGGCGATGCCTGAGTCCTTGGCTGCATGGGCAGCTGAGAAGTAACAGTCATGGGCGCGGTTCTGCATATCCTCACCGTCCGTTTCTAACACGCGCGATGCGGCTCCCGTTTGAGCAAAGATGTCCCGCAACATCGTCAAATCCAGACCGAGGGTTGCTCCAAGCCCCAGCCCTTCTGCCAGTGCCGCCGTATTGCAGTTCATCACCATGTTGATGAGGGCTTTGACCTTCGCAGCCTCACCTGCCGATCCGATATAGCGGAGGTGTGCGCTGAGTTTTTCCAAGAGAGGCTTCGCCGGCTCGAACACATCCGGGCGCCCACCGCACATAAGGTAGAGGGTGCCTTGGCGTGCTTGCGTGATGCTGCTGGCCATGCAGGCTTCGAGGCTTTGGCCTCCACGTTGTGTCACCAGAGCTTCGACCTCGATGTGCACAGCCGGCGAGAGGGTGGCACAGTTCACGAAGAGCCGGTTCTTAGCATGGAGGAGAAGACTCTCGTTGTTGGTAGAGGAAAAGATCTGGCGCATTGCCGCGTCATCGGACACGACCGTGAATATGATGTTTGCGAGTTCTGCGACGCGGGCAGGGGATACGGCAGCGTCACAGCCTAGCTCGGTTGCGAGGTCAGTGGCCACGGCGCGATCTCGATCATAGACCGCCACGATCGTTTCCCCTCGATCCTTCAAGCGTCGGGCCATGTTGGCCCCCATCCGTCCGACTCCCACGAAACCGATCCTCGAATCAGACTGCTCCATCATGCGTGCCCCTCCGTTCGTGCTAACATGCGCGCAAGTGTAGCATGGCTTTACCAGGATGCTGAAGTAGGCCACGGGCGTGGAGAAGACAGAGGTTTAGGCTAAGGTTGAGGATCAGATGTGTGGGAGGTTCGTGCATGCAGCAACCCATCGTTGGTTATCATTTGGATGAATTTGGCGATTGGGTGGCCGATCTACAATGTGGCCATGGTCAGCATGTGCGCCACCAGCCACCGATGACGAATCGGCCATGGGTTCTGACAGAGGAAGGGCGGGGCCTGCATGTCGGAGAGACGTTGAACTGTAAGAAGTGTGATGAAGCGGCTAGTTGAATTATTCGATTGTCGTGACGTCCGGGGAAGGCGCTGCGGTCATGTCGAGGCCTGATCCTGTCCAGGGTTGCAGGCGAGAGCCTTCGTATCGGTAGCCACCCGTGACGGGATCGCTGACCAGCAAGAGCGGGGTGTCGAGGTCGAGTACCTCGAAGCCGCCGAGTCCCAGGACTAGGCTGAAAGAGCAGCCCATCGATATACGTGTTTCGAGCATCCCGCCGATCATTAACTTGAGGCCGGAGGCTTTGGTGAAGGATGCGATCTCAATCGCTTCAGCGACGCCGGTCTTCATGATCTTGATATTGATGTAGTCTGCCGCGTTTTGGGCGACGACCTTTTGCGTATCCGCGAGCGAGCGGACCGATTCATCTGCCGCAACGGGAATGCCCGTTTCTCGGCGGATCGCCGCCATGCTGTCGAGGTCGTCCCGTGCCACCGGCTGTTCAAGCAGCGCCATTATCCCGCCAAATCTTTTCACCCCCTGCGCAAAGGTCAGGCAGTCCTGGCGCGAGAAACCTTGGTTGCCATCGCCGATGAACGAGATGCCGGGGAGTGCGCGATGCACAGCTTTCAGACGACAGATGTCGCCTTCCACATCTTTTCCGACCTTCATTTTGAAGAGGCGAAATCCTCGCACGTACCATCCGCGCGCCAGGTCCACGGTCTTGTCGAGGTCAGTGATGGGAATCGTGATATCCGTCTCCCGCGCTCGCACATCCGTGGCACCCCACAGTTGCCACATCGGGATATTCGCCGCACGGCAGTAGGCGTCGATAATGGCGGTTTCGAGTCCGCACCGTGCTGCTGGATAGATAAGAGCCTGTTCAGACAGCAAGCGCCCAACTTCTTTGTAGTCGGCGGCTGAACGACCAAGGACAACTGTACTGAGTTGGTGGAGTGAGCGCAGGCAACTCTCGCGAGTTTCTCCTCCGACTTCCGGAAACGGCGCCGCTTCTCCATAGCCCTGTGTGCCATTGGCCAGGGTGACTCGTACCAAAACATTCTCGGCTATTGTTCGCGCGCCGGTGGCGACGACGAAGGGGTCCGTAATGGGGATATCGATAGGCCAATACTCAACTCTTGTGATGGTGGATGCGAGAGTGTCTGTCATGGTGTGCGCACAGCCTGGGTGGTTCGATCTTTTGACCTGACACAGTTCCAGTTATTCATATTTCAGCATACGTGACCGTCCATTATCCATAAATTGCTCCGTTCCGGTGTCACAAGGTAGTTCCCCGGTTACCGTTAGTTCTTACGGATTTAAGATTTAACCATAACGGCAACCGACGTACGCCGATTTGTCTGAGAGAATGTCTGGAGCGTCCACCGTCGCCGCTCGATCCTTCCGATCTTCACTCCAAACGAGGATTTCCTTGAGCCGAAGCCATTGTGCGGTATAGTACGGCATGATCGAGAGGCTACCCCCGATGGATGATCATCAGACAGCCAGAACGATTCTGGCGCTTGAAGAGTGCATCGAACAGTACATCGCTGAATGCCGCAGCCGTGTGGACGGTTTTGTGGAGCGGCATTTTTCTCTTCAGGAAACCATCGCGCTTCAGAAGCAGTCTCTCGTAAGCGACCTGCTGTGCCACCCGATCAATGCCCTGTGGGCGATCCCGTCTCTCTTTGTGAAAAAGCTCATCGAAGTTCCTACGAAATTGGGCTGGCGCTCCGGTACCAACTTGGTCACTCGCATACCGACAGGCTTCAAAACACGGTATCAAAGAGAAATCGAACAGCTGATTGCCACAGAGCTGTTGGATTGGCCTTGCACGATGGGTGACCGGCGAGCCTCCCCGAACGGGCTGCTCGAACGCATGCAGCGCCACAAACAAGTGGGACCCTTGCTCGCCTCAGGCGCACTGTCTGACGAAGCGCTGAGGGAACTTTCCGATATCCCCTGTCTCGTCGCCGAGCATTCTGCCGCACGCATCGTGGTGTTGGATACTGCGGCGACGGTGCTGACGCTGGCGGCTGGTTGGCTCTTCTTCGGCGATCACTCTCTCGGCATTTCAGGAATCGGCAGTGTGATCGCCAGAAATAGGGCCAAGGAAGAGGCGGCCTCCACCTTTATCTTCGGATCAGGTCTCGGATCGGCATATTATTCAATCTTTCCGCCGAATCCATCGTTCTGGCAAGTCATGGGGGCCACGCTCATTGTTGGGCTTGCTGTCACGGCGATGAGCCTTCTCGTCGGACTCTTGAGCGATCCCTGCCTAAAACGGGTGGGGTTCCAGCATGCTCGGCTGAATATGCTGATCGATGCAGTCGAGGACTGCTTATATCGACAGGTACGAAAGCGTCTGAAACCCGTCCTTAGACAACTGGCGGCGTAATGAGCAACGTGTCATGAGTAACCGTCTCGTGAAATAGCCCGCATCATTCATGTCGGTTCGCCTCGGTGTTTCCCTTCCAGTGTGCCCCCTCAGTAGAACGTATACACCAACAACGCGTTGACCTGGATGCGTGTGTAGATGTCGGCTATCTGGGTGTAGTCGGCCATCAACTTCATCAACCAGACCTTCGAGAGATGATTGGTATAGGCGGCGTGGGCATCGCCTCCGAGACGAAAGGCCGACGCTTGAGTCGACTGGTCGACGTACTGGACCGCTGGGCCTGCCGCAACCGAGAATTCATCCTTGTTTTTCATGGTGTAAATGGTGGCCAGCCGTGGAATTTGATTCACGAACACCTGGGGGCTGAAGTATCCGCCCGGCAAGGGCTCCGTGGTACTAGGGACAAACCCGCTCTGATTTTCTCCATAGTGAGTTAGATAGAAGAGGTATTCAGCCGACAGGTCCCACTGGTCTGTTCGCCAGAGCGGCAAGGAGGTCTTGAGGTCCAGCCCGACCTGGCTGTTTGAACTGAGGCCCTCAGCCGTCACCCAGCCAGCGAAGGGTGTCACGTCGACGCGAACCGATCCCGCTTCGAATGTGACCGTACTATAGAACAGAGTCGAGCGAGCCAGGCCGAACAGTTGGCCTGTGCTGCGGGAGCCTGCGAGCGAGGCAAAGGAGTCGTATTTAAATTCACGTTTCACGCCCGGTCGGATCGAAAAGGATGGACTTTCATATGTGTACTCGAATTTATACGCGAGCCCGTCGCCGCGAGGGGCTCCGTGGTATTCCAGAATCGCGTCGAAGCGATTGGAAGGGTTGAACCGAACCTGATTGGCCAATGAAACGTAGCTGCCAGCTAAGTTCTCCTTGGAGCTCCAAAAGTTTTCGGCTCCAACTTCGAGAGTCGTGGTGGAAAAGGGCGTGAGATCGATCTTGCCTCGCGATCCGATCCGAAATCCATAGAGTTCGAACGGTTTCTCCGGCTGGGCCAGGATGCCGATCACGCCTTCGACTGTCGGTTCGCGTCCCTTGAGCATGTCCTGGCGCAGGGTGGTCAAATCGCCTGATTCCCGTCTCGCAGTCTGCCGCGCTAGGTTCGCATGGTAGAGAGCCTGATCGTTGTTTCCCAGCCAGGCATAGGCTTTGGCGAGTCCGCGATGCGCGTCGGGATTACGGGGCTGTTGCTCAAGGACTCTGTCGTACTGCACGATGGCTTCCTGGCTGCTTTCCTTGTGCCGTGCCAGGTGCGTCGCGTACTTGAGGCGCATCGTGGAATCGTCTTTGCGCTTCAGTCCCATGCGGTAATACTTCAACATGTCTTTTTCACGGTAGGCATAGCGCGACCATTCCAGGGCTTGGGCCTGCTCAAAGGCAATTCCTGGGTCGTCGTCGTATTTGGCGAGGTAGCGGTCGAATGTTTCGATGGCCTTGTCCTTGAGCCCTTGCTTTTCATAGGCGAGGCCGAGGCTGCGCATGGCCTCACGATGGTTCGGGTTGTGTTCCACCACCTTCTCGTAGGCTTCGATGGCCGCTTTGTAATTTTCAATCTCCATGTTGGCGCGTCCGCGCGACAGATACCATGATTCCATAAATTCTTCCGCGTCCGCGCGCAGGTCGAGCCCGATCACCATGAATAACGTGAGACCGATTATGGCAAGGGAGCGTAACTTCATGTGTAAAGCCTTTCCTGCATTATGGTTCCCGCGGTGTTGAGTTGTCCGTCAGCGATCCTTCTGAGTCGGATG
>JANOJM010000308.1:0-2328 GCA_031418735.1 Nitrospiraceae bacterium
GGTCGGGGCACACTCTATGGTGCCTGCGGAGATGCGCCATTTTGGCCTTCACGGAGCCGGGAATGTGATTGAGGTCTTTGGAGAGGCGCCGTTTGTCGTCAACTTCGTGAATCTGGAAGACGACACGAGGAGAGCTAAGAGCAAATAGGAATCGCGTGCTGCGTATGGTGGCTAGCGACAGGACGGCAACCATGAGCAGCACTACGCTTCGGGGGGGTGAGACGGTGTCTGGAACAGTTTCCTGCGAGTCTTTTCCGGGAATGGCCTTCATTAGAACCAGGAAACTGTTCCTGACACCGTCTCGGTCACGCGGAGGGGATGGAGCCTGATGATCTTCTGTGCTCGCGCAACGCGCGGTCGCAGACTCCCCTCGTTGGACGCGCGCAGTGGAAGATCAATCAGCCCCCATCCCTGAAGAGGCAACGAGCGAGCTTGGAGGGAGCATTTATATCGTTCGATGCGCACAGTCAAGGGCAGCCTCGGCCACTCCCCTTGGGGGCGAAGTGAGGAAATTGACAACACAAGATTGGAAGGGCACCCATGTTGGTCCTGTGCTTCAGGAACGCGCGCCCTGAGAAGGATAGGAAGGGCAGCCTAGTCGTCCTCCTGCTCGCGGAACGCGCACGATCGGAATGTGCTCGTTCGACGCGCGCAATCGAGGATCGACTAGGCTACCCTGTGGATCTTACAGACTCCAATAGGCGTGAAGACAACGATGATGCCTATGCATTTCTCAACCACAGCCTGGCGGGCTGTGATTTCAATGAAAGATGGCATCTTATGCTGGTCCGTATAAGATGCCATGATAAGAGTCTGACAGGGAGTAACCAATTGAAGGCAACGGGGCCGAGACAAAATCTCAAAGCCTGTTATACGGACAATAACTCAGAGATCCGCAGCTTATGCGGATTAGTCTAATTAGAGTTAGGCAGCAACGAGGTACATCTCGACCTGCAACAGTTACTTGCCGAGTATCATTCAAACGAGGATATCATGACCGAAGCTGACGTCCGCTTAATGTTCCAGCGGCGACCCCATGCCACAGCCGCTATGCCGCGACGTTCGCTGTCTGCGAAGCTACGGCTGCAGATCCTAGCGAAGACCGCAGGTAAGTGTCATGTGTGCGGAGGCGCCGCTGGATCCGACTGGCAAGCAGACCACGTCATCCCACATCAGCACGGTGGAACCTGTACTGCGGACAATGCTCTGGCAATTTGCGTTGAGTGCAATCGGCTCCGCTGGAGTTACCAGCCTGACGTGTTGCGCGCGATCATCCGTTTGGGCGTTTATGCAAAGCGTGAGATTCGCCACGATACACCGCTCGGGCGGCAGCTAGTCACTCTCATGGCCAAGCGCTCCCAGGCCAGCAGCCGCCGACGCAACCGAAGGGTTGCCAAACCAGGTTCTGCCTAATTACCCCATGGAGCAGACAACACGCAGCCCAACGGGGTGTTGAGGTGCTTGCCGTAGTAGGCAAGCCCTACACCGAACGGTGGTTACAGCAAAACGGAGTTCCGAAATGAAAACGATCCCCCTGTCTGAAATTAAAGATGACCTGTCGCGCTTTCTTCGGGAAGCAGAAAAGGAAGATATTGTCGTGACGCGCCACGGGAAGCCGGCCGGGTTGCTCGTTGGCTTTGCTTCCGAGGACGATTGGCTTGATTACCGCTTGGAGAATGATCCCAGGTTTCTGGAGCGGATTTCGGCGGCTCGGGAAAGCCTGCGCTCCGGCAAGGGGAAAAAACTGGAAGAGATAGAAGGTCTAACTACACGTTCCAGCCGACGCTCGCGCGGCTGAGCTTCGCCGTTAGCTGTCCTGAACCATATTGTCGCAAGCGATAACGATACTTGCACGCACTTCTGCCGGGAAAGGACCAACCGGGCTCAAGTTACACATGTCTCCGCCTTGCAGTCCGTAAGCGATCGTTCAATCAGAACCTGAGTTAGGTTTTTTCGCCTTCCGCAGCTACTCAAAGAAACGTACTTAACCATCGGAACTGGCGGCTTTGGCCAGGATACGGATCGACGTGGGCTAGGATTTCGATGGTTCGTACGAGGGGCACAAAACTGGTTTCTCTGGTTCATTTGGTTTATCTGCTTCGTTTCGTTCAGCCAACCAAACAAACGAGACCAACCAAACAAACCAAATAGACGGGACGCTAGGCCGGGCGGCGTGTGGGAGGTCTGCGGCGGCCGCGTCCGCGATAGGATGGGCCGGCGCTGAGGCCGGGGAGGCGGATGGTGACGGTGGTTCCTTCGCCTGGGGCGCTGCCGATGGCAATGGAGCCGCCATGTTCTTCGACGATCTTCTTCACCGTGGCAAGCCCC
>JANOJM010000309.1:0-1910 GCA_031418735.1 Nitrospiraceae bacterium
CTGAAGAAAGCCATTCAGCGCGGCACGGGAGAGTTACCCGGCGTGGCCTATGAAGAATTCCATTTGGAAGCGTATGGTCCTGGAGGGACCGGCGTATTGATGGAAATCACGAGCGACAACCGCAATCGCACCGTCGCCGAGCTACGAAATCTCCTCACGAAGCATCATGGCAACATGGCGGAAGCCGGTGCCGTCTCCTGGCAGTTTCACAAGAAGGGACTGCTCACGATTGAGAAGGGTACAGTCGATGAAGATACGCTGTTGTCTCTTGCGCTCGATGCGGGAGCGGAGGACGTGAAAGTGGGCGAGAAAAGTTTTGAAGTCATCACGGATCCGCACCACTTTGAAGCCGTGAAGAAAGCCCTCGCCGAGGCAAAGATCCACACCGTGTTTGCGGAGGTCACCGCTGTTCCGCAGAACACGATCAAGCTCGAGGAAAAGGCAGCAGAGCAAATGCTCAAGTTGATGGAAATCTTGGACGAGCATGACGATGTGCAGAAGGTTCATGCGAATTTTGATATTTCCGACGAGGTGATGGAGAAAGTGGCCGCCGCGGGATGAACAATAGCGGTCGCTACTCAGGTGTTCAGACTGAAGGTATTCAGGCTGAAGGCCTTCAGCCTATGTTGCCTCTTAGAGTATGATCGCCTCATTGACGGGCCGATTGGCCTTCAAGGCGCCGACCTATCTGATCCTCGATGTCCAGGGGGTCGGATACGAAGTGTTTATTCCTCTCAGCACCTACTACGGGTTGCCCAATCTGAGCGACAGTCTTTCGGTGAGCGTACATACCCACGTCCGCGAAGATGCGATCCAGCTCTTCGGTTTTCTGACGTCGCAGGAAAAAGACGCATTCGTGCTGTTGACCAGCGTATCCGGTGTCGGGCCTAAACTGGCACTGAGTGTCTTGTCTGCGCTTCCTGTGTCCGACCTGGTCTCAGCGATTCAGTCGGGAGATGTCGAGAAGCTGACGACGGTTCCAGGAATCGGCAACAAGTCGGCCAGCCGTCTCGTATTGGAGCTCAAGGATAAAGTTGGAAAGCTCCATTCTGGCCTCGTGCCGGCAAGCGAATCACCCAGGCTGGGGCAAGATGCCATCTTCGATGACGCGCTGTCGGCGCTTGTAAATTTAGGCTATCGCCCGCAAGATGCCAAAGAAGCGTTGAAACAAGTCAAAAAGTCCAATGCCGAGTCCATCGTGCTCAAAGACATGATTCGTGAATCCTTGAAAGAACTTGCAAGGGGGTAAGGATGATGGCGAGATTGATTCAGCGAATAGTCCGGGCGCAATTGTTCATCGGGCTTGCGGTGCTCATATTGGGGATAGGGGCCGTGCCTGCGCAAGCCGAAGAGCCGAACGAACCCAAAAGTATTCGCAAGACTTGCGGTCAATGTGCTGAAGGCTATGCGACCACTGGCGTGACCGAGTCCAAAGAGATTTGCAAGGATGGTGATCCCACCCTCGTTCAGTGTGTCCCTCTGGGAGCGAATCTCCTGGCTGTGTGCGGATCCTGTCCCGAGGGCTATCGTGAAATGGGCAGCTCGAATGTGCCGGCTCGTTGTGGAAATAAAGACGGCGGGCGGCTCACGCAATGTCAGTTGGAGAAGATGGAGTCGAACCTTCCGGATCCAACCAAGGGCGGTCTGAACTGCCCGCCAGATTGCGGTAGTACAGCCACGCCAGGCCAGGGGGCCATGCCGCCTCCACCGAAGTATCTTCCAACACCGGAGAAGTAATAGCGAGAGAGGTTTACTCAACGATGGCCGAGCGAGTTGTCAGCACGCAGATCACGGACGAAGAGCGCAGCATGGAAACGATGCTGCGTCCGCAGACCTTGGAGGAGTACGTCGGCCAGGAGCGGATGAAAGAATCCCTGCGGATCTGTATCGAGGCAGCGAAACAGCGAAAC
>JANOJM010000310.1:0-4539 GCA_031418735.1 Nitrospiraceae bacterium
AGCGGCCTGATGCAGAAGGGGTTCGTGGCCAAGATGGCGCCGGTTGGGAAACTCTTCGACAAGGTCCGCCTGCCAGAAATCGCTCGTGAATCAGGCTGCCATTACGTGATCCAATGCACCGTCAGCAAGCCCTCCCTCGTGGAGAAAGTAGTCAGGAACGCGGTCATGATCGCGCGCGAAATCGGCCCGACCTACCTCCAGCTCTATACGCCTTGCATTCTCGAAATTGGGAAGAACAGCATGGAAGGGCTCCAGGAAATGCGGGACTCGGAGAAACCGACCGAGCGGTTTGCCTACAGAGAGTACATCAGCGAGCCGGCCAAGCAGCTCCTGGCAGAGATATCCGCCAAGGACAAGGAAAAGAAGGCCGCGGCAAAACAGCTCGCCTCTCAGGGAGCCTAATCCGATTCTGGAGGAGAGACGACCATGATCAAGAAAAGACTGAATGTCCGTATGTCGGGATTAGGCGGACAGGGTGCCGTCACCGCAGCGCATGTCCTGGCCATGGCCGCCAACCGCGACGGTAAGTTTTCGATCTCCAATCCCTTCTTCGGCGCCGAGAAACGCATGGCGCCGGCGGAGAGCTATTGTCGGATCGGCATCGAACGGATCTACGACCGTGGTGAGCTGGTATTTCCCGACGTCATCCAGGTCTTTCATCCCCAGGTCATCACCATGGGAAAGAGCTACACCATGCCTTTCTACTCCGGCGTGAAGGAAGGTGGCCTCGTCATCATCAACTCCGACCAGGAACTTCTGTCGGCAGACGACGTAGAGCGTCTGAATGATCTAAATGTTAAAGTATTTTACATTGCGGGAACCGAACTCGCGATCGAGGTGGCCGGCACCGAGTTATCGACGAATATGTCGATGATCGGATCTGTAGCGGGTATTACCAAATGTGTCTCAATGGAGTCCCTGGACGGCGCCTTACAGGAACGGTTCGGGAAGAAGTTCGTTGCCTCCGGTGGAACCGCCTCCTTAGATGAAGCGATCAAGAAGAAATTTGCCAAGAAAGAAATGTTGCTCGCCAAGAATCTGGCAACCATGCAGGCGGCCTATGAAATCGCCAGTGAATGGGCAGAGAAGAATAAGTATGAGCTGCGAGTCGGCAATCCTGCTGTTGCGGCTTAACGAGAGAAGGAACCAGCTCGCATGTATAACGTAGCCCAAGTCATCGATGAGAAATGCGTGGCCAAGAAGGGGTGTCGGCTCTGCATCATGTATTGTCCTGAGGCCAATTGCCTTGACCTCAATCCGACCAAAATGGTGGCCGAAGTGACCATTGACCGCTGTAAAGGCTGTGACCTCTGCGTGGTCGTTTGCGACGCAGCCAAGCATTATGCCATCACCATGCAGGCCGTCAGCGCCACCGGGAAGCTGATGTCCAAAAAAGGTGAGTCCGCCGCACTGGGGCAGGCCTACCAAGGATAACCGTTTCATGTAGCGGGTCTCCCGCGCAAGACCCCATGGCGCCTGCGCTATGGGGTTTTCTGTTGGTGTAATTCTGGAGGAACAGATGGAAGCTGAAGATAATGTCATTGATGAGCTCATTCGAGAAATTGCCGGGCTGATCCACGAGTACCCCAAAGTGCTCGAACGGCGTGCAGTCGAGATCCATGCCAGCGGGAAAGATCCTGATTTGGCGCAGACACTTATCAAGGCAGCCGACACCATGCGCGACAGTGGAAATCTCTATCTGACCTGGGCAAAACACTACGCATCCGTCGCAGCCGGCAGGTCTGACGCGACCTCAAATGAGGACGAAACAGAAGATTTCGACGTGTAACGGGACGACGCAGGCAGGGCAAGTATTGTTCTGACAGAAAAAAGTCTCCCCCCAACTCACATCTTTTGCTAGAATACGAAGCCTAAAGACTGATTGTCTTGTTCCCCGGTAGCTCAGTGGTAGAGCAGCCGGCTGTTAACCGGCTGGTCGCAGGTTCGACTCCTGCCCGGGGAGCCATTCAAGACGAAAAGGGGTACTTCACAGAGTGAAGTACCCCTTTTGCTTTCTCCCACCACCGAAGACCGTTAGGCGTGAGACGTGAAAGGTGAAACGTAGGACTGCCGACTGCTCTTGGTCAAAACCAATCTAAATTGACAAGTGGTTAAACCCACTCCGTATGCCGCAGCCATGCAATACCTGCTGCGAACCCATGGAATTTGTCTGTATGATGTCCCTATGACATCAAACGGGCGAGAGTTTACACCGGTAGCCTGGTTCCACAATCCGCATTTTATGACGATTGCCCCGAGGTTTTGGCCTCGCGGAGGACTGCTTGCTGGAGTACCGACCGAGTCACGCCTCTTCACAACCGAGCCACACACCCAATTACTCGGCTTCTGCCACTGGCAGCCCACTCGAACCGCGTGCCGGACCTTGATACTCGTACACGGGCTTGAAGGCTCCAGCGAGTCTCACTATATGCACGGCATCGCTGCCAAAGCCTATCGCGTGGGATTTAATGTCGTTCGCATGAATCAACGGACTTGCGGCGGGACCGAACACCTGACCCCAACGCTCTATAACACCGGCTTGAGTCAGGACTACCGAGCTATCGTCCAGGAATTGGCTCACGTGGATGGTCTCAATCGCATCTGGCTTGTCGGCTATTCGATGGGTGGGAATCTCATCCTGAAAGCAGCCGGCGAAGCTGGCTCGTCAGAAGTAGCGTTGGCCGGCGCGATCGCGGTCTGTCCAAATATCGACCCCCCCAAATGTGTCGAAGCTCTGGAACAGCCGCGCAACTGGATTTACCACAGACATTTTCTCCTGGAACTCAAAGCGCGACTGCGACGAAAGGCTGCGCTCTTCCCCGGCAAGTGGGATCTTAAGAATCTCGACAACACCATCACCATGAGCCAATTCGACCACCGGTTTACAGCCCCGGATGGTGGATACACCAGCGGGGCCGACTACTACAATCGCGTGGGCGCATGCCATGTGGTCGAATCCATCGCCGTTCCCACGCTCATCATTACGGCACAAGACGATCCCTTTATCCCCTACTCTATGTTTACGGTGCCGCCGATTCAGCGCAACTCTATGATTCGAGTGATGGCGCCCCGCCACGGGGGCCACTGCGGATTCTTACAATGGGCAAGCAGCGGGGAAGATTCTTTCTGGGCAGAGAATCGAATTCTGGACTTTTTGCAAGAACGAAGGTAAGGAGCGGCGATTCGTGAAACGTCAAAAGTGAAATTTTTTGGAGGAAGAGTATTTGGAAGTTCTACGTTTTACCTCTTACGTCCTATGGTTCGATAGGCTCACCACGAACGGAGGCCCTGAAGCCCGTTCGCCCTGAGCCTGTCGAAGGGCAGGGACACACCATTTAGTGATCCAATGAGCAGGTGCAGGGATGAAGAGGTGCTCGCAGGCCAACCAGGTTAGGCTGTTTGAAGATGTGCCCGCACTTCCTGCACATAGGTCTTGAACGGATCCGGCATGGGGAAGGGCGCTTGATCACGCAGTTGGAAGTTCGACCAATTGATCACGTACGAGGGAGAAAACCGTTCTTCCAGCTTAGCGTCAGTTGGTGCATCTGGAGGTCCACAGGCCAGCAAATGGCGAACAAGTTCGCCACGCCCAAACGCCCTGGTGTTGCGTGGGGGATGCTCCATTGCTAACGTAATTGCCTTGTCCGTAATCAGGCGTGGGACTCGCCCTTCTTCCATGAGGCCATAATAGAGCCCTCTGCCTTGATGGAGATTGTGATACTCCAGGTCGAGACTCTTCAGTGCCGGATCTGCCCACGTCATCTGCTCCGCCTCGCGAAAGGTGTCGAGCAGCCACAATTTCGACGCCCAATCGACCCGGCCCACCAGCGTCTGGTAGTCCCCACGGAGATCGTGCAAGACCGCCGCCCATTGATCGAGCACCCAATCGGTTTCGTCATCCTGTCCACGGTAGTGCTCGCTCGCCGCTGCAAGAAACGCTTCCTGAATGTCGATTGCAGAGATCGACTTCCCAGATTGCAACTGAACGATCCATTGTCTGCTCTGATCCTGTGACAGCTCCTGCATGGTTTCGACCGGTTCATTGAGATCGAGATCAATCGGCGCATGCCCCTCTTCGATCAATTGAAGGACGAGCCCCGTCGTGCCCAGCTTCAAGGCAGTCGCCACCTCGGCCATGTTCGAATCGCCCAATAGAAGATGAATACGGCGGAATTGATTCGGATCGGCCAAGGGTTCATCCCTGGTATTGACAATCGCGCGATTCTGCTGCACCCATTCAAAGAAATCATTCACGATATAGTCTGCGCGCTGAGAAATCTGAAACGGAATGAAAGCCTCCTGCCCATAACGATGACCTGGTCCTCGCGGCACAAGAAGCCGGTCCATCTGAACCCAGCCGTCCTGAGGACCAGCCGCTCCGATACGTCCAGCCCCAGTAAATATCTGTCTGGTGACCAGGAACGTCACAAAGGGCCCAAGACCACGTCTGGTAAAGGGGAACCGCCGTGAGACGAGATAGTTCTCGTGCGATCCAAAAGTCGCATCGGTCTCATGGTCCACATTGTTCTTGATCAACGA
>JANOJM010000311.1:0-2422 GCA_031418735.1 Nitrospiraceae bacterium
CGAGCTGTTCGAATACCGGCTTAAACAGCCGGGGATACTCAGCACGCTTCGGATTATCGCGGAACAGGAGATATGAAAAAATCCACTCGCCGAATAGCGCCCGTTTCTCGCAGATCATTTCATAGAGGGGCACGCCGATCTTGTGGGCGTAACGGACATTCAGATGATGGCAGTCGACAGGAATGTTCTTCGACTTGAGCAGTGCGGAGAGTGTACCCAATTGAATCGAGGGATACTTCGAATAGCTGAACGGCATGTTGACGAGCGCCACCTGGGCCTTGTCGCTCACTGGACACCTCGTGTGTACATGGACAGATCTGCCGGTATGTGGTTACCCGCCCGCCGAGCGGAACGGTTCGAATTCGCGATCCGCCTTGGCCGCCAAGTAGAAGTCGCTTTCCGTCAGTCCATTGATCTTATGCGTCCATATCTCGATTTTGCATTTACCCCAAGAGAGATAGAGGTCTGGATGGTGGCCTTCCGATTCTGCCACGGCCCCCACCTTGTTCACGTAGGCCAAGGCCTGGGCAAAATCCTTAAACGTATACAAGCGCTCAAGGTGACCGGCCTGGTTCAGCGACCATCCGCGCCCCAGCTCTTTCAGCAGAGCTTGAGCACGGTCCGCCTGGACCGGCGGCACGCCGCCGCGACAAGGGATACATTTGTTGTCAGCAAGGCTCATAACACTACCTCCATGTAGGAAAACGACATCGTGCATTGATTTTCTCTAGCCCAGGTATTCTAAAGGGGCTTTGAGCGGAAGGGCAAGGTGGGGAAATCAGGTGATGGAGTAGTTAGTCAGCCTCATCAACGGCTCCACCCGAGCGGGCGAGATCTTCCATCTTGATCTTCTCAGGATTGAATTTGGCCGTTGCGGACGTCATCCGATCGAGCGCCTCATCGAACGACAGGGGAGCGGCGTCCTTTGGCCGAAACCGGATCGGATTCACCCGCGCCACCACGAAACTCTTGAGATAGGGACTCGTTAGACCCTTCGCTTTCAGCGCTTCAACCTGCTCGACGATCAGATCGTCCAGCGTCAACAGGGTCTTCGCTCGTTCCCGCCGCAGTGCAATGGCAACACTCATCGGTTTCTTCAAAAATTCATCCACGCGCTTCAACACTGGATGGTAGGCCCCGCCACTGAATCTTGGTCGCTCTTCATAGCAGAGGCCCAGCGTAATGAAGGCCGGTTCCTCGAACTCCAGCGCATAGGTCTCTTCCGTCGCATTGTCGAGCCGCGCCAGCTCCTTGTACATGCGGATGACTTCGAGTGATTTCTCGCGCAGATTGTGGGCCTTCTCGGTGTTCATCGCGAGAATCTGGTAGGCTGCGGCCGATTCCGGCACCACAATCGCCACGATGCTTTTCGCCCCCAGCGTCTTCATCGCGGAGAGCCGATGGTTGCCGTTGGGAGTCCAGTATTTTACGTGCCCCTTTGCCTCCTCTACCCCTTTACCCCTCTCCTCAGGCGCACGTACCACAATGATCGGATCGAGAAACCTCCCGATCTTACCGATCACGAGTTCTAATTTACGAACGTGCGTCTCGGAAAGATTGCGCTGAAAAGGGGTCGGCTCAACGAGTTGGATCGGCAAGGCTGCCAACACCATCCATCGCCCACCGTAGGGCTCCCGATAAATCGAGAGAACCTTCCCTCCATCACTCTCGATCGCTCGATGCAATTCGGCAACATCGTTCGGAGGCGCCGCAACTTGAAGTTCGGTCGCGGTCAAACCGATCGACGCCTGAGCAGGCTGCCGTCGGCGTCGCACGACACCAGCGGCACGAGGGGGTTTTGGTTGTTTCCCAGACATCGCTCAGTATGGTAGGGAAGGAGAGGGGAAAAAGAAAGTCCCCAATTTTATCCATCCACCAACACCATGAGCGATTCCTCGATCAGCGAACCAAGCTTCAAATCAACCGCGCAGAAGATCGGCTGGTTCACAGCCTCCTGCGTTCTTGTGAGCAACATCATCGGGGGCGGGATCTTCACCACCACGGGATTGATGGCCCGTGACCTTGGCGATCCGATGCTGATTCTCCTCTTGTGGTTCGTCGGAGCGCTCTTTGCGCTCGGCGGCGCCATGGTCTATGGAGAACTGGGGGCCGCCTTGCCTCATGCGGGAGGGGATTATGTCTACCTGCGAGAGGCCTATGGACCGCTGGTGGCATTTCTCAGTGGATGGACCTCCTTTACGATCGGCTTTGGCGCAGCAGTCGCTGCCTCAGCCATCAGTTTTTCGTCCTATGCGCTGCGTGTCGTCCCGTTCGAAGACGAACAGGGATGGGTGGCAAAGGGTCTCTCGCTCGCTCTGCTGTGGATCGCAACCCTCATGCATTGTCGAGGCCTGGGAGCAGGCGGTCGCATGCAATTGGTATTGACGACCACAAAAGTCGTCGCCATTGGGGGATTGATCCT
>JANOJM010000312.1:0-1792 GCA_031418735.1 Nitrospiraceae bacterium
AAAGTGACCGCGCAGCAAATGGCCGTGGCCACCAGCATCATCAATACCTTGAATGCCTGGAAGATCGGCGGAGTGACATTCTCGTTGGAGACCGGGTCAAAAGATCTGCGTGAATTCGCCGCGCTCTTTGTCAGCCTCGATCCTCATACCAAAACCATCGGAGACCTTCGGGACGAAATCACAGCCAGAGGAATCACCGGTATTGAGCTGGAAGAACCACGGCAGCTGGACGTCCAAAAAAGATTCGGAGCGGAAGGGGGCACGGGACTGAATGGCACGAAAGATGCTGATCTAAAGCGGCAGCGGAAAATGAAATCCAAGAACGGCTATGCCAATGTGGCAGGATCAGTCGGAGCCATCACGCAAGCATCCCGCGAAGGAGGGACGGTCAGCTTCAAACAGGCGAAACGGGCAATCCAAAACATCGTCGACCTCATGATGGACGATGAAGCGACAGTCCTCGGTCTCACGACCCTGCGTTGCCACGATGAGTACACCCATAACCATTCGGTCAATGTGTCGTTACTGTCCATTGCACTCGCCAATCGAGCCGGCTATCCAAAAGCGGAACTGGCCGACTTGGGGCTTGCGGCCCTGTTCCATGATTTAGGGAAATCCACTATTCCCATTGAAGTTCTGAACAAGCCCGGTGAGTTTACCGATGAAGACTGGGTAGCCATGCGCAATCACCCCACAGAGGGTGTCCTGAGTCTTTCGAAGCTGAGAGGGATCACGAATCTTCCTGGCAGGATGGCGGCAGCTTCCTTCGAGCACCACATGAACCTGGACTTCTCGGGCTATCCAAAACTGACCGTCCCCTGGACAGTCTCACTGACCGGTCGCATCCTCACGATCGCAGACTGTTACGATGCCATGACTTCCTCCCGCGTGTATCGCCGGGAACCCATGTCTCCGTCGAAAGTGTTGAACATGATGTTCTCAAAGTCCGGGAAGGCATTTGACCCGGTGCTGCTTAAGCTGTTCGTAAACTGTGTCGGCATTATCCCCATTGGAAGCTTAGTGATGCTGGAAACCAGTGAACTGGCAGTCGTGCTCAAGCCGGCTACAGATAAGACAACCGCCGAACGACCGCTCGTGAGAGTCATCACCGATCCCCAGGGAAACCCAGTCGATCAAGGGCCTGAGATAGACCTAACCGAGAAAGATGAGAACGGGGATTTCCGCCACAACATTATCCGCTTGATCGACAATACAGAGTACAAGTTCGACACCAGCCGATACTTTGTCTAGCCCCCCCCACGCATCCCAATCCCTTGACAGAGCCAGGCCCCCCAGTTATTCTCGCAACGGTTGCAGTAGTCGCATTCATTACTAACAAGGAGCGCGTGTTATGCATAGAACGAGAACCCTCGTGGGGCGGGTCACCCTTCCCTTGGTCGCAGCAGGCATATTGTTACTCGCAATTCTTCCTGCCGCACAGGCTACCGAGGCCTTCAAGATGGGTGTCGTCGATCCTCAAGCCGTCTTAGAGAAATCGAAAGCGGGCAAAAAAGCCTTAGACGGGCTCAAAGAATACGTCACCACCAGACAGAAGTTGTTGTCCGGTGACGAGGAGGACTTGCGTAACACGGAGAAGACACTCAAGGAGCAAGCCGCGAAGTTCAGCGACACCGAGAAGAAAGAAAAAGAAACACAGTTCCGTACCAAGGTGCAGGAGTTTCAGAAACGCGCGCAGGAGTTTAATCAGGAACTGCAGGGTAAACAGAAGGAATTGGTCGATGAATATATGAAGAAAATTTCATCGGCCACGAAAGTCGTGGCGGAAAAAGGC
>JANOJM010000313.1:0-1858 GCA_031418735.1 Nitrospiraceae bacterium
ATGCCGACGCCGATGCGAGAAATCACTCTTCCGCCCCTTCAAGCTTCAGCGCTTTACGGATGCCCCGAACGGCTTGCCTCGTGCGATGTTCATTTTCGACAAGGCCAAACCGCACATACTCGTCCCCACCTTCACCGAACCCGATCCCGGGAGACACGGCCACTTTCGCCTCGCGAAGCAGCAGTTTCGAAAACTCCAACGACCCCGAAGACCGATAGGGCAGCGGGATTCTCGCCCAGACGAACATCGTGGCCACGGGCTTGTCTACCTGCCATCCAATACGATTCAGCCCGCTCACCAACACGTCGCGACGCTTCTGGTAGCGCAGCACCGTCTCCTTGACACAATCTTGCGGCCCATTGAGGGCAATGACGCTGGCGATCTGCAACGGCTGAAAAATACCGTAGTCGAGATAACTCTTGATCTTCGCCAGGGCTCCAACCACCTCGCGATTGCCGCAACAAAATCCCACGCGCCAACCGGGCATGTTGTAGGCCTTGGAGAGGGTATAGAACTCGACACCGACGTCCTTCGCCCCGGGAACCTGCAGGAAGCTCGGCGCCTTATACCCATCGAACACGATATCGGCGTAGGCCAGGTCATGAATGACAATCACATTATGCTCTTTGGCAAAGGCGACGATCTTTTTGAAAAATCCGAGATCCGCCACGGCGGTGGTAGGATTATGCGGAAAATTGATGACCAGGATCTTCGGCCTTGGGAAGGTCTGGCGATAGACCCGCTGCAGATCGTCGAAGAAGTCACTATCCGGACGTAACTCAATCCCTCTGACTTCTCCCCCCGCAATGATAAAACTATACATATGAATCGGATAGGTCGGCGTCGGTGTCAGCACGACGTCGCCGGGGCCGATCAAGGCCAGCGCCAGGTGCGCCAAACCTTCTTTGGAGCCGATCGTGACAATGGTCTCGGTCTCAGGATCCAGATCGACATCGTAATTCCGCTTGTACCATCCCGCGATCGCCTGCCGCAGTTTCGTAATCCCGCGCGAGGCTGAGTAACGATGATTTTTCGCCTTTCGCGCCGCCTCGATCATCTTCTCGACGATATGGCTCGGCGTCGGTTGATCAGGGTTTCCCATTCCGAAGTCGATAATGTCTTCGCCCTTCTGGCGAGCCTCAAGCTTGAGGCTCTGCACCTGGGCAAACACATAAGGAGGCAGCCGTTTGATGCGATAAAATCCGTCGCCTAATCCCACAAGATCCCCTATCCGTCATCCTCGCACGAGCGAAAGTAATCGAGTGATTGCCCTCCACCGCGTAGGGGGCCTATTCTAATGGCGTGGAGCATATCTAGTCAAATTATGTCGTGATTCTGTGGGGTTCGGTATCTCGACCCTTTGAATGACTGAGACAACCAGCCACCGACTCCCCCGCCCAGTCCTTGCCCCTCCCAGTCGGTTTCTGTTACAACTGCAACGCCTTTCGCACTCATCGCGCAGCTCAGTTTTTCCTTGCCCCACATGACAGAATGGAGTGTCTGTGCCACGACTTGGGGTGAACATCGACCATGTGGCCACGTTGCGGCAGGCCCGTGGTGGAACAGACCCGGACCCCCTTGCCGCCGCCGTATTAGTGGAATTGGCTGGCGCCGATGGTATCGTCGTCCACCTCCGAGAAGATCGGCGGCATATTCAAGACCGTGATCTTCGCCTCTTGCGGGAACTCATCCACACCAAGCTCGATCTGGAGATGGCCGCCGATGAAACGATGGCCAAAATTGCCATAGCGATCAAGCCGGACCTCGTCACGCTCGTCCCGGAACAGCGTCAGGAGCTCACGACTGAAGGGGGCCTGGACGTAGCCGGCCATAAAGACCGTATTCAGCAGATCGTGAA
>JANOJM010000314.1:0-4933 GCA_031418735.1 Nitrospiraceae bacterium
CGACATGTCTGTGAGTTGCGCCAGATAGAAGACAGTCTTGGCCACTTCCTCTCGCGACGGTGGCCGGCCTAACGCATGGCTGTTCCACGTATCGCCTTCCGGCATGGCCCCTTCCGATAGTCCAGTAGCCTGCCAGCCTGGTAAGAGGAGATTCACACGAACATTGCCTGCTCCCCATTCTTTGGCTGCAGTCTGCACCAGGCCGATAAGACCGGCTTTTGAGGCAGCGTAGGCTGCCTGTCCAATCATCCCATGGAATCCCGCATACGACCCGATCACGACAATCGACCCACCGCCACGAGCAAGGAGGGGAGGGGCCATGGCGCGAAGACAGTGAAATGTTCCCGTCAGATTCGTACCTATTACCTCGGCCCAATCTTCTTGGCGTTGTCGAAGCAGGAGATGGCTCCCTCCGATTCCGGCATTGCAGACAAACACAGACGGCACAGGTACCAGGCGGCAGAAGGCTTCCACCATCTGTTGCACCTCATGCGACTCTCGAATATCGGCTTCGTAGAGCGTCCCAGTTCCACCGGAAACCGCTACTTGCTTGAGCGTGCCTTCGGCTGCTGTCTTATTTCGGTGATAATGGACCCCAACAGACCAGCCGGCCGCTGCAAAGGCGAGGCTGATCGCTCGGCCAATCCCTCCTGACGCACCGGTCACAAGCACCGCATGTTTCTGGCTCATTTGGTTTATTTCGTTTCTTTGGTTTATCTGGTTCGTTTGGGTTAACCAAATAGACCAGATAGACCATACAAACCAGAAAGACCAATGAAAGGCAAGCCTGCTCCCTCCCTTGCCGCCTCCAGGATTGCTATGATACTTTTATCAAGGAGCCTGTCTGACATTGCCTTCGTGACGAGGCGAAGGAGATGCAGCCAGATGTGAGGCCGCAGGCCCGGAACAACCGGAGGCGTATTCACCGGAATACGTTGAGGATGGTTTCGGGCTGAGAACGACGCAGATGGTTGCAGGTCATTCGCAGCAGTAGAACGGTCTATGTCAGATAGGCTCCTAGAGTGTAACCAGTGGAGGGTCTCGCGCATGCTGCTGAAGAAGCCAGGATATCGAAGGGCCTTCATGTTAGGGCCAGTTCTACTACTTGCTTGTACCGCTTGGTCCTCAGTGTTTGCAGCGGAAGAGGCTGGCATCATTGCCCAGTCCGCCGACTATTTCCCTGATCAGACTGGAAATGAATGGCACTATCGGGGACAAATTACCGAAGGACCTCTGCAAACGGTTGAGCATAAATTCTTCTCCAACGTGTCGTCGGTCACCGGCACGAAAACCATCAAGGGCATGACGGTGACGGTGTTCCACGATACCAATCCAGGCAACCATGGCATCATGGACAGTTTCTACCGGCGAGATAGCGTCGGCATCGTCTATTACGGTTCAGAACCGGGCACGCCCTTTGAGAAACAGCTTGTGCCCTATCAGATCGTACGCTTCCCGATGAAGGTCGCGGCGTCCTTCCCGCAATTCAACCGCAAGGATCTGGACTTCGGTAACGATCTGAACCGGGATGGCATCAACGAAAAGGCCGATGCGCAGGGTGATGCGTCAGTGTTAGGACAGGAATCGGTGACCGTACCGGCCGGCACGTTCAAGGATGCCGTGAAAGTGGAAGCACGCATGTACATGAATATTTATCTCTCCGGCACGAAGAAGACGATCCAGGGAACCGATGTGATGACCGCGTGGTTCGTGAAGGGCGTCGGCTTGGTGAAATATGTCGAGCGCCAGGAACTTTCCCCATTGGAAGATCGGGGCGTGGTGACCGATATTATGGAAGAACTGGAATCGTACGAGATCAAGCCCTCAAAGGCCTCACTCGGGCGGAGCGAAGCCCCGTCGGAGGGTCTGCTCGCTGACCACGCGGGTCACGACAAATTGCATCAGGTACTCTTCCCCTCCGGCTTTCGCCCCGACGCCGGACAGCCGATGGCCCCCAAACGGCTGACGCCCCACTAACGCGCCGGTGATCGGACGATTCAGATAGAGATTCCCGACGTCGAATCGCTGCCTGGCGAGTTCCAAATTGGTTGGGCTTCGTGAATAGACTCCGCCGGTGAGAGCGTAGGCTGTCGAGTTGGCCAGGGTCAGTGCTTCGTGAAAGGATGCGGCCTTCATCACAGAGAGGATCGGCCCAAAGATTTCTTCCTGGGCTACTCGATGTGCCGGCGCGACATCCGCAAAGACCGTCGGCCCGACGTACCAGCCGGATTCTGTTGCGACTCCTTCGATCAGCAGGCGGGCTTCCTTCTTCCCAATCCCGATATATTCCTGAATCTTCGACTGCGCGCGACGATCGATTACCGGCCCAACCTGCGTGCCAGGCTCTTCCGGATTTCCGACCTTTAAACTCTGCACCGCCTCTTTCAGACGATCCAGGAAACTATCGTAGATCGCCGCATGCACGATCGCCCGCGAGCAGGCGGAACATTTCTGTCCCGAAAAGCCGGTGAAGGATGAGACCACGCCGGTGATTGCGTCATCGAGATCTGCCGTCTCATCGACAATGATCGCGTTTTTGCCTCCCATTTCGGCCAGTACCCGCTTCACCATCTGTTGCCCAGGCCTCAGAGTACCGGCATCTTTCATCATGCTTAGCCCCACGTCCTTCGAACCGGTAAAGGCAATCGTCACTATATCGGGATGGTCCACCAACGCACGCCCGATGTCAGGCCCACCTGGGAGACAACTGATGACACCGTCCGGCACACCGGCCTCCTGCAAGATCTCCGTGAGCCAGTGGCCCATCATTGGCGAGCGCTCTGAGGGTTTGAAGATCACGGGATTTCCGGTCACCAGCGCAGCCGATACCATGCCGGTTGCGATCGCCAGAGGGAAATTCCATGGGGCGATGACGGCCGTCACCCCACGAGGGCTATAGAGACGCTGGTTCAGTTCTCCGGGCTCCTGTCCTAATCGTTTTGGGGGAGCGAGCCTGTGCCAGTCTGCCGCATAAAATTCTAGAAAATCGATTGCCTCTGCAATGTCCGCATCCGCCTCCCGCCAAGGTTTGCCACATTCAAAGATCTCCCATGCGGCCAACTCATTACGTTGAGTCCGCATGAGCGAAGCGGCGGCACGCATGATGTCCACGCGTCGTTCCGCTGTCGTATCGCGCCAGGACTCACGCGCCTGAACTGCCCGGCGCACGGCCAGTTCAACATCTCCGGAACTCGCGCTGGGCAACCGGCCTACGACTTCATCCGGACGTCCGGGGTTGTGAGACTCAATGAGAGGTCCTGTTAGGCGCAGCCCCCCGGAAGATGGCGTCCACTCCCGGCCCAGTTGTGATCGTACGGTCGCCAAGGCCTGCTGCATCGTGATGCGGTTGTCGGCCTGCGCGAAATCCCTCTGTGGCTCATTTCGAAAATCTTGTATGTCCCCAGGATCACGCACCAGAGGGTGCTGATCGTTCAGTCTCCCAAGAACAGGCGGGGTCAATAGGGTGCTCAACGATTGAGATTCCACATACTCCTTCCGCAGGAACGATTCGTTCGAGGTGTTTTCAAGTAGACGTCGTACGAGATAGGCCATGCCCGGAAGCAGATCGCCCACCGGTGTATAGAGCCGCAATCGGCGGCCATACTGCATGAGCGCATGCTGAAAAGGCTCGGCCATCCCGAAGATCATCTGATATTCCCAGGTCTCCGGAGAGAGCTTGCGCGATTCCGCAACCGCCTCGATGTAAGCCAGCGTACGGAGATTGTGCGTGCCGAAGGCCGGTCGAATGAGCGTGGCCTGGGATAACAAGAGAGAGGCGAGCGACTCGTAGTTGGCATCCGTCTCCACTTTATGCTCAAAGAGAGGGATGGGCCAGCCTCGCTGCCGATAGCGGATCGTGTCCGAATCCCAGTAGGCCCCTTTCACCAATCGAATGGTAATGGGTGCTCCACGCCGGCTGACCCAGGCCAGGAGCCTCTCGATATCTCGCGCCGTCTCCCGATGGTAAGCCTGCAACGCGAGACCCGCATAGGGATAGTCCTTGTAGGAAGGTTCTGCGAAGAGCCTGGTGAAAATCTCTACCAATAAAGTTTTTGTATCGGCCTGTTCCATGTCGAAGATCAAAGACGCCGGGAGGCGCATCGCCAGATCGAGGATAGGTCGGAGTCTTCCCGCCACGGAACGGTAGCTTCCTTCAGGGTCGATCGGGTCGAGATGTGGAGAGAGGGCGGATATTTTGATGGAGAGCTGAATTCGCGGTATCGGCCCGATATGGTCTCGTTCCAGTAAAGGAACGGATGGCCACGATGCTGCCTCTCGCGCGAGCAGGGTCAGAGCCTCCACACAACGATCGCGATACCGATCAGCCTCACGATCGCTGATGGTGGCCTCGCCCAACAAGTCGACCGAGAAGGCCCGTCCTTGCTGCCACAGATCGCTCAATCGCGGGGTTGCTTCCTCGACCGTCGCTCCAGCAATAAAGGTGCGAGCCATATGCTCGACCTGGCTTCTGATCGCCTTGCCACTGAGCCGCGCTCCCAAGCTGGTAGCGGAAAGGGCCTTGAGTCCCCAATGGGTGCCGAAGAGCGCGGTCTCTCCATCGCACAAGTACTCGCGAGCCAGAGTGACCACCTGCTCATCGTCTGTGATTGAGGGCAGCACATCGATAAATCGAAACAATTGCGCCTTGAAAAGATTGTCATGCATGGCCAGATTGAGCGCCTGGTGCGACCACCAGCCGCCCTCAAAGAGAGTCGGAGTTCGACCGGCAGAGAGGCGGGCGAGCTGTTCGCCGATCCGGGATACGATAGGTTCGAGGGGGGAAGCGACTGGCATCTATACCTCACAGTGTAGGGAGAGGGGGAAGCACTGTCAGTATACACTGCGAACATTCGCTTGAAACATTAGCGAGATTTCGGTATGCTGTTTTACGCCTAGTGCACCCTTCCCATAGCTCGGCTTCATGACGTAAAAA
>JANOJM010000315.1:0-1602 GCA_031418735.1 Nitrospiraceae bacterium
GGGCCAAGATTGCCAAGGCCCAGTACCGCAGACCCATCGGTCACCACAGCGACCGTGTTGCCCTTGCCGGTAAAGGCATAGGCTTTGGTCTTGTCCTTCGCGATCGCTTGCGACACCCGGCCGACTCCTGGCGTATAGACCATCGACAGGAGGTTTCTTGTCGTAATGGGGAACTTACTTTGCACGCGGATCTTTCCGCCAAGATGCAGAAGAAAAATTCGGTCGGAGGCCGACAGCACTTTTACGTCCGGGAGCGCCCCGATCCGTGCGAGCACTTTCTCTCCATGCGCTTCGCTTTGGACGTCGAAGGTGACGTCCGGCACCATGCAGTCGGCCGTTGCAGAGACGACGTCCACCGCGCCCAAATTTGCGCCTTCTTCGGCCAAGACGGCTGCCACCTTTGCGAACATGCCTGGCGTATTGGCGAGTTCAAGGCGAACAGTCAGGCGGTAGTTTGAATAGGGCCCGATGTCAGTCATGGCTGGTCCTTAATATGGCGGCGCGAGACACGCGCGACGGGCGCGACTCGCGAGACGAAGTTCAAGGCTTGGAGTTTGGAAAAACCTCGAATCCTTACCAGTCACGCTTTTCTCGCTCGTCTCGCCTGTCTCGCGCAGTTGATCTCTTAGACTACCACAAGGCAGGCCTTGACCTGAACCAATTCTGCATGACCATTCTATTTCATCTAGTCCATGACAGAGAAAGCGAAAAAATAACGGCCGCAGGCCTCTTTCATTGTTCTGCTCATTGACCCCTCCACGGCCTCGATGCTACCGTGCCGCCATGTCCACTTCACCGGAATCGGCAAGGTCCAATCGCCTCATCCACGAAACCAGTCCTTATCTACTCCAGCATGCCGCAAACCCTGTCGACTGGTACCCCTGGGGACCGGAGGCCTTACAAGCGGCAAAAACGCAAAACCGTCCCATCCTGCTCTCGATCGGCTACTCCGCCTGTCATTGGTGCCATGTGATGGAGCGGGAGTCGTTTGAAAATGAAGCTATTGCCTCGCTCATGAACAAGCATTTCGTCTGTATCAAGGTCGATCGGGAAGAGCGACCTGATCTCGACGAGATCTATATGCAGGCCACGGTTACCCTCAACCATGGTCAGGGTGGATGGCCGATGACGGTCTTTCTGACGCCGAATCAGGAACCATTCTTTGCCGGTACATATTTCCCTCCTGAGGATCGCTGGGGCCGTCCAGGATTTCCCAGCCTGCTCAAGAAAATTTTCGAAGCATGGGAAACAGATTCCGCCGGGCTCACGAGTCAAGCGCGTCAATTGACGGATCGGTTGAAAAACGAGCTCAAATCGGTGTCTCCGGTTACAGTCAGCGTCTCCGTGCTTGATGAGGCTGTGATCCAGTTCCGCGAGAATTTTGATGAACGACATGGCGGATTCGGCAGTGCGCCGAAATTCCCTCCCTCCGCCGGACTTTCTTTGCTCCTTCGTTGTTATCGTCGAACAGGAGAGAGTCGAACCTTGCAGATGGTCACCGGCACGCTCGATGCGATGGCAGCCGGGGGAATCTACGATCATATCGGCGGCGGGTTTGCGCGCTACTCCACCGACGAACGCTGGCTGGTGCCTCATTTTGAG
>JANOJM010000316.1:0-2622 GCA_031418735.1 Nitrospiraceae bacterium
GAATGTATCAAAGCAAAGCCCTAACAGGCTGCTGAAAAAGGCCCCCAACTTCGTTCTCGGCTCGTCACAATCCTCAACGTACCCGAGAGGGTACGCCTCCGGTTGTGACTCCCCTGCGGCCTCGTTGGATGACCTTTTTGAGCAGCCTGTGTTGTGTTCGTCCGCTTGGGCACGGTTCACCATCGGCCAATTTTCCTGAGAGGAATCAGTCATGAAGGCCATGGTCCTGGCGCGAACAGCGGATGTGGGCACTGCTCCGCTGCAGCTTCGCGAGCTTCCAATACCAGAGCCAGGCCCTGGGGAGGTGTTGGTTCGGCTCACTGTCTGTGGGATCTGTCGGACAGATCTCCACGTCATTGAGGGTGAGTTGGCTGACCCCGCCCTTCCGCTCATTCCCGGCCACCAAGCCGTCGGGGTGGTGAGTCAGCTTGGCGCCGAGGTGAGCGAGCGGAGGGTCGGAGAGCGAGTGGGGATTGCCTGGTTGCAGCATACGTGCGGTGCCTGCGAATTTTGCACGAGCGGGCGTGAGAACTTGTGCGAGAGCGCCAGGTTTACCGGTTATCAAGTCGATGGCGGGTATGCGGAGTATGCGCTCGTCCCGGCAGCATTTGCCTATCCGATTCCACCGGTCTTCAGTGATGAAGAAGCGGCTCCGCTCCTCTGTGCCGGGATCATTGGCTACCGCGCGCTACGCTTGAGTGGAATTAAACCTGGCCAACGGCTCGGTCTCTATGGGTTTGGTGCATCAGCTCACATAGCCATCCAGATCGCTCGTCATTGGGGCTGTCAGGTCTATGTCAGCTCATTGAAACCAGAGCACCAACGTCTCGCACGTGAATTGGGCGCTGTTTGGGTGGGAGGAGCGACCGATAGGCCGCCGGACAAGCTCCACGGCTCGATCATCTTTGCACCGGCTGGGGAATTGGTTCCGCCTGCCTTGCGCGCATTAGAGCGCGGCGGCACGCTCGCCCTCGCCGGTATTCACATGACGCGGATTCCCTCGCTCGACTATGATCGCGAGGTCTTTGGAGAGAAGGCCATTCGAAGCGTCACAGCCAACACGAGGCAGGATGGACTCGATCTCCTGCGCGAAGCCGCTACGATTCCCATCAAACCCCGCACTCTGCCGTTCCCCCTCGCCGATGCCAATCGCGCATTGCAAGAGTTGAAAGCAGGAAGCTATTCGGGAGCCGGCGTGCTTGTCCTGTCGTAACCGATACAGAGAAAAGAGAGCGTCGTTCTATAGCAGGATTTCTCGCCATGCGTCAGGCCTGTCTCGTTTTCTGGTGTGTATGCGCCTGCCCCCAAGATCAATTGGAGGGGCTTCCGCTACGGGCGGGATGCGAAGGAAGGACTGGGTGCGCAGGGCTGACGTTCCCATGCTCCCGATCGCGCTGCACAGGTATTCGTTGGCGGCGGGGCCGATGGCTTATTAGGTATCGTGTTGGTTGAAGGAGCCGCTGGAAATATCAGGGTTACACTGCCTGGGCGACCGGCACGAGTTGGGTCCTGGTTGGCTTGGCTTTCCCGGACGCGATCGCATGGACGCGCTTGAGTGTCTCAGCAGCGTAATAGCGGCTTCCGCACTGATCGCAGACGCCGATGGTGACCTGTTCGAGAATCACGAAGCCGGTCTTATGCTTAAATGCTTCGCGATCAACTCGCTTACTTTTCACAGTGCCGCTGCAAAATTCACAGCCGTATCCGAATTGCTTGTTCATGGTTATGCCTCCGTGACCTTATATACGGTAATGAGCAGGTAACGACCAGTTTCGGTGAACCGGCCAACGGTTCCTATTTGTGCTTTTCGATCCGACCCTGCCCCGTGGACGATATGCCTTGTGCCGCGAGGATCGTCTTTCTCTGACTTTGCGAGTTTACCATTGAGGATCGATGTTTCTATATCTACGATGTCCAGTGCATCTTCAGCCATTTCCTCCGAGGCATGCATTGTCATGTCGTAGGTTTCGCTCCTGATGGCGGCTCTGATCCTGGTCAGTATGCGTTTTGACAACGATCAGCATCCCCTTTGCGGTTGTCGCCAGTATAAAGGGTTTGTGTCATCAAGAAAAGACGGAACCATTGGGCCAGCTATTGGCTTGCAGGCTTGTGGCGGACGGATGTTCCGTCTATTGAGAATGCTTCGCGTGGAGGAGTCGGGGTGTTTCCTCGCTAGTCTCTTTGACGAGTATGCCCATCTTCGGGTGTGACGGTTCGAGGTCTATAGACCACTCGTGGTGGCGCAGGCGTTCGCTGGCGGTGGGGCCGATGGAGGCGACGACCATCTTCTTGAGGGCCGCCCGAAAGGGCTCTACCTTTCCGTCTTTCTCCAGCACCTGCATGACATGATCCACTTGGGCCGCATTGGTGATAAGAAGTACAGGCACCTTGCCAGCAATAATTTCGTTGAGTGCTAGCCGTAGCGGCCCTTGATTTTCCGGGAGCGCCCAGCGATAGATGGGAACCTGAAAGACCTCGGCCCCACGCTGGTTCAAAGCTTTCAGCAAATCAGGATTTGACGCCCCATACTCCTGTACGGCGATGCGCAATCCCTTCACCGGCCTGTACTCATCCAGCATAGAGATCAGATCGACCCAGGTGTTCGGTTCGGGCACCGTCAGC
>JANOJM010000317.1:0-3644 GCA_031418735.1 Nitrospiraceae bacterium
ACTGCTTAGCCCTGTCACGCTGATGCGGTCCTGTTGCTCGATCTTCTCGTAATCCTTCGGGTCAGCGAAGGTCAACGCCAAGATCCCCTGCTTCTTCAAATTGGTCTCATGAATACGGGCAAAGCTCTTCGTGATCACGACAAGAACGTTCAGGAATCGCGGCGACATGGCCGCATGCTCGCGGCTGCTGCCTTCCCCGTAATTCTCATCGCCGACCACGATCGAACCGATGCCCTTCGCTTTGTACCGGCGGGCGATCTGGGCCATGGTCAGCCCCGTTTCACCCGTCAACACGTCCGTCCCCTTGCCTGGCTCGGGGAAAAACGCATTGTTCGCGCCCAGGAACATATTGTCGCTGATTCTGTCTAAATGGCCCCGGAACTTGAGCCAGGGGCCGGCTGGCGAAATGTGATCGGTCGTCGTCTTGCCCTTGGTCTTGATCAACAGAGGGAGTTTCTCAAAATCCTTGCTGTCCCAGCGCGGGAAAGGTTGCAGTAACTGTAACCGCTCGCTGGTCGGCGGAACCTCAACGGTTAAGCCCTCGCCGCTGGCAGCTGGCGCGACGAATCCCTCTTCACCCTTCGCAAACCCCTTGGCGGGAAGCTCTTCACCCACCGGCGGCAGGAACTTGAATTCCTTCCCATCCGCCCCCTTGAGCGTCTGATTCACCGGATCGAATCCAAGGTCACCCGTGATGGCGTAGGCCGTCACGACTTCAGGGCTCGCAAGGAACGACAGGGTTTCATTGATGCCGTCGTTGCGGCCAGGGAAATTGCGGTTGAACGAACTGACGATCGAATCCGCTTTCCCCTTCACCCCATCGGCTCGCTTCCACTGTCCGATGCAGGGGCCGCAAGAATTGGACAGCACCGTGCCACCCAGCTTTTCAAATGTGTCCAAGAACCCGTCGCGCTTCATCGTGTTGTAAATGCGCTCGGAACCAGGCGACACGAGAAACGGGGCTTTTGCTTTGAGGCCGGCCTTCAATCCTTGCTGGGCAATGTGGGCCGAACGACTGATGTCTTCATAGGATGAGTTGGTGCAGCTGCCGATGAGCGCCGCCTTGAGCTCGACTGGATACCCCTTCTCCTTGGCTTCCGCCGCCATCTTGGAAATCGGCCTGGCGAGGTCCGGCGTATGGGGTCCGACGACATGGGGTTCGAGCTTCGACAGATCGATTTCGACAATCTGGTCGTAGTACTTCTCAGGCGACTGAGCGACCTCGGGGTCTGGGACAAGTAATGACTTATTGGCGAGCGCAAGATTCGCCAGATCTGTCCGATCCGTGATGTTCAGATAGGCGACCATCTTCTGGTCGAAGGGGAACACCGATGTCGTGGCGCCCAGTTCCGCGCCCATGTTGCAGATCGTTCCTTTGCCGGTTGCGCTGATGGTTTCCGCGCCGGGACCAAAGTATTCGACGATTTTGTTCGTCCCGCCCTTCACCGTGAGCAAGCCGCAGAGGTACAGGATTACGTCCTTCGGCGAGGCCCAACCGCTCAACTTGCCGGTCAAATGGATGCCGATCAGTTTCGGATGGAGGACCTCCCATGGCAGACCGGCCATCACTTCGCCCGCGTCTGCTCCGCCGACGCCGATCGCTAGCCCGCCAAGTCCGCCACCGTTCGGCGTGTGCGAGTCAGTGCCGATGATCAAACTGCCTGGAAACGCATAGTTCTCCAGCACGACTTGGTGAATGATCCCTGCACCTGGCTTCCAAAATCCAATACCGTACTTCTTGGCCGCCGAAGCGAGAAAATTATAGACTTCTGCGTTTTCGTCCACCGCGCGCATCAGATCCTTCTCGGAGCCCATCTCAGCGCGAATCAAATGATCGCAATGAATGGTGCTCGGCACGGCTGCTTGCTTCTTGTTGGCCTGCATAAACTGCAAAATGGCCATTTGAGCCGTCGCGTCTTGCATCGCGACGCGATCGGGCCGCAGGGCCAACATCGCCTTGCCACGTTCCCACACCTGGGTATCGAAATCGTCCGCATGTGAAACCAACACCTTCTCCGACAGAGTCAGACCACGGCCAAACTTCTTTCTGGCCTTGGCAAATATATCCGGCATCTTCGCATAGAGATTTTTCGCAAGATCTATAGACATAGTAGTTCGCTCCTTAGAAGTTCTGAGTGCTGTGTGCTGAGTGAAGGCACAAGAGCCTCAGACTCAGAACTCAGCACTCGTTACTCAGCACTTATTTCAGAGGCGGCACTTCCCGCCTTTTCGGCGCCGCATAATTGACCAGATAATCGAACAGCCGGATCAAGCGGCTATCCTGCCGTTTCTGATCCACCCAATGCCCGATCAAACCGATTGTACGTGACAGAATAAAGAAGCCGTTCAAACTATCGACCGGGAACCCGATGTCGACAAGCACCGCCGCCATCGTACCGTCTACGTTCAGAATCAGGTTATCTTTCTTCACCGAAGTGATCTTTTCCACCTCGAGGGCAAAGTCCAGGCAGGGGGTCTTGATGTTCAAACTCTTGACATGCCCGACCAACTCCTTCACCCGCTTGTCCGGATTGCGCAAGCTCTTCACGCGATGGCCGATGCCGGGCACCGGCCCGTGATTCTTCTTCATGTAGGTCAAGAAGTCATCCACCGACATCTTGTTATCGACGGCATATTTGAAGAACCGTCCTGCATCGGTCACGGCGCCGCCGAAGCGAGGGCCGATCATGATGAGTCCGGCTGCAACCGATTGGGACATACCGATTCCGGCACAGGCCGCGATGATCGTTCCAAGAGCCCCGCTGACGCAGGGGCCATGGTCTGCGGAGAGCATCATGATGCGCTTGATGATTTCAGCTTCTTGTTGGGAGATCAGGCGCTTGTCCCACAACAGTCCTACGACATGGGGAATCTGGTAGCCTTTGTTGATGAGTTCGGAAGCAGGGTATCCGTCGTAGCAGGGTTCGTCTCCCCGGTCGTCGCTGATCGTGGTGCGGATCAGCGGAGCCACCATGACTTCGTCCGCCTTCATCGCCTCTTCAATCGTCTTCGGCAACTTCGGCAATGAAACCGGCTCAACCGGCTCCTTCACCTGGCCTGACTTCAACAATTCTTGATAGGCTTCTTTGATGGCTGGGCCCAAGGCGCCGAACGTGGCCGGCACGATGGCGCCAGACTTCTTGAGAGCATCGGACTTGGCTCGGGCCGACCCTTCGCCCTTCAGACCTTCCTTCGCGCCTGCATGGCCGAACTTCATGCCCTTCGGCAAACTCTCCTGACAGAAACCGGACACGACGGCCATCAACTTCACCCGCCGCTTCTTCGCTCCATACCACTCGGCCGCCCGCTCTTCGAGATCGCCACCCATTTCTCCGACGATGACGACCGCCTTCGTTTGCGGATCGTTCTCGAACATTTCAAGATAGCTGACATAATCGGTTCCCGGATAGGTATCGCCGCCGATCCCAATGGCCGTCGTGATGCCGTCGGCAAACTGCGAACAAATCCAGATAATCTCGTTGGAGAGGCCACCAGACTTGGTGATGACCCCGAACGAGCCTTCGCGGTAAAGCTTCGACAGCACCAGGTTGTCGAATGCGCCACCGATGACACCCAGGCGGCAAGAACCGGCTGAGACAATCCCAATCGACGACGGGCCGTTGAAGACCTTGCCGAGCTTGCTC
>JANOJM010000318.1:0-3346 GCA_031418735.1 Nitrospiraceae bacterium
GTACTCATTGTTTAGAAGACCGTTTGTTTGGTTTGTTTAGTTTGTTTGGTTGAACGAAATAAACCAAACAAACAAAACAAACTAAAGGAACCAGAGAAACCAAAGCGACGAAGGAGCGTCATGCCACCTGGTCCATGCGAGGGCGCTCTGTCTCGCTCAGCCCTTGCCAGGACCGTATGCCTTGCAATTTCAGGCGGGTCTTCGCTGCCTCGCTCAGCTGCGATTGGACGGCTAAACGGGCATTCTCAATTCGTGCTGCGACTTCCAGGTCACATTGAATCAGACCCGTGGCGAGAGCCGGAAGCATCGGGTGATCGCGGAGATGCTCATCCCGCAGCCGGTAACATTCCTCAACCTGATCCCATCGTCCAAGTTCCGCAGCCTGACCGGCCTGTGCCGTCAAGGCGCGCAAATTCTCCTCCCAGGCGGTCACATTTGAGTGGAGTTGCTGGTTTCTAGTTTCTGGTTTCATGTTATCCGACCGCAGACGTGAAACGCTTGAACAGTTTCAAGTTTCTGGTTTCATGTTTCATGTTGTCAGGATACAACTCCGATAACTTGAAACTCGAAACTAGAAACATGAAACCAGTACCTAGAAACTTGCTACCCTCTCGGCAGCGACATCGGTTGGTTCTGCTGTTGAGCCACAGTATGCCAGGCCCCGCGCATTTCTTTCAGACATCGCAGCGGGCCGTCGAGACGGCTGGCATCGTTGCGCAGGTTGGCCTGCGTCATCTCCGAGAGCATGTAATCATAGAGCCGGTATAACGACTTGGCGATCTCACCGCCTCGTTCGAAGTCGAGGACGTTGGACAATTCACTGACAATCCCGACGGCTCGCCCAAGAAACCGTGCCTTGTCCGGCTGATGCCGCCGGGCAATCCCGTCACCCGCGAGTTCGATCGCCTGAATGGCGGAATCGTACAGCAGGACGACGAGCTGAACGCCTGATGTGGTCAGCACCTCCGTTTGACGATACCGTGAGGCTGCTGCTGTGGTGGACAAGGTATTCATCATCGTGACCCCTGTGATTGTAAGAATGTGGCCTGGCCTTTCAGCCGGCTCAGAAGACCATCGAGCGCTGCATACTGTCTCTTGAGAGATTCCTCGTAGGCTGAGAGGGAGTCTTCTTTCCTCCCGATCTCGGTCGTCAGGTTACCAAGCTGCTTGGTCAATGCATTTTTGCGGACCGTGAGTGAGCCTGAACCGACGTCATCGATTGCATCGATGGCCACATTGATTCGCTGAGCGACACCGGTGATGGTTGTCTGGTTGATAAACAGCGATTTGACGGCGTTGTAGTTGGAGCTGAGCACGCTGTCCAGCCTGGCGTCGTCCACTGTGATCGCACCGTCTCGCTCAGTCTTAAACCCGATTTCCCCCACGGACGAATAGGAGCTCAGCCCGCTGACAGGAGCGGAGAGGGCCTGCCGGAGTTGTGACAGAAGCCCTTTCGCCGTAGATTCGTTGAAGAAGAGCGCGCCTTTTTTTGCAGCAACGTCGTAGGTGGTGCGTTCGTTCACAAACTTCACGATGTCGCTATAGGCGGCAGCGAACTTTTTGATGTTCTCTTTCACTGCGCCATTGTCGCGCGTGACATTGACGGAGACGGTGCCGGATCCGGTTGTCTTCAGCAGCGCGAGCGTGACGCCTGGAATCGCGTCGGTGATGGCATTGCTGCTGCGCTGCACGGTCACGGGATTTAACGCCGGGTCGCCGATGATGGCGATGGCATCCTGGGCGGCCTGCAAGGTATCGACGCCCCCTGTGCCACCGCCATTGGTAAAATCCAATGTCGTTCCGTCTGCCACGATCGTCACTCCATTGCTCGCCCCTGACGCAGTGGCCGTGAGGATCAGGCGATAGGCCGGCGTCGTTTCGCTGCCGGCATTCACAACCGACGCGGTCACGCCGGCGCCCAAGTCGTTGATGCCGGCCTGCAAGTTTTCAAGCGTGGCGGTATCGCTCAATGTCACGGTCTGGTCGGCTCCCGTCCCTACGCGGAAGGTGAACGAGGCCGACGCGCCGCTGACGATGTCGGTAGTCACGCTTGAGACGGCTGTAGCTGCTTTGTTGGTAATTTGATGCGACTGCGCCAGCTGCGTCACCCGAACGAGATAGGATCCTGGCGTCGCAGTCGATGATGCCGAGGCGGTCAAGGCGGTCTGGTCTGAGACGGTCGTGCCCGAGCGATCGAAGGCGATCGGCAATCGCAGCGCATCTCCAGCCGATTGCAAGGCCTGAAGTTTGCCTCCGAGCAATCCATAGTCGGTCAATTTCGACTGCGCCGTCGTTTTCTTCTGGCTGAGTTGATCGATGGGAAGACGTTGGATTCTGACCAGTTGATCGACCACTTGCCCAAAATCCAGTCCGTTCCCTAATCCCCCGAACGAAATCGATGCCATAGCTTCGGCTTTCCTCTGTTTGTAAAGCGTATCCCGTTAAAACGTTTCAGGTGCCAAGTCTCTAGTTTCTGGTTTCAAGTTTCAAGTTTTCGGAGAGTGTTTCCTGACAACATGAAACCTGAAGCTAGAAACCAGAAACTTCGAGTCCGAACGAATGACGCTTCTTACGCCCGTTCCCGAATCAAGAGACCTTTCGGGTCATTGAGATGCTTGGCTAGGTCCAGAAGTTCCTGCGAGGGAATCTGACGGATGATCTCCCCGGATTCTCCGTTGAGAACCTTAATCACCACCTTGTGTAAATCGGAATCGATCTCGATTTCCAGGTGGGACGAGGTTCCACGAAGCGCGTCCTTGACGCGAACTGCTGCCTGTTCCAACTGCTCTTTTGTCGGCGCCGTCGCTGGAGTCGAAGTCCTGAGATCGGCGCCCGCTCTGCTGTCCCCGTCGTGAGCTGGCTTTGCAGCGCTCTCGGACTGGCGCGGAGCGACATAGTAATCTTGAGGCGGTCGAATGTTTTGGACCATAGCTGTCTCCCTCGATAGGGTGCGTCCTCATCCTCCGCCGGAGGCCCAGCCGCCGATACGGCGGCTGGGCGATGACTCCGGCGGATGGATCTCTGAGTCTACCGCAGCAACGCGAGTGCCTGTTGCGGAAGCGAATTGGCTTGCGCCAACACCGCGATGCCCGATTGCACGAGGACCTGATTCTTCGTGAATTGCGACGTCTCGTAGGCGATGTCTGCATCGCGGATCCGGGATTCCGCCGCCGTGAAGTTCTCACCCGTGACTTGAAGATTCGAAATGGCGGCTTCGAATCGATTTTGAATCGCGCCGTATTCCGCTCGGGCGGTGGCAATCGAACTGATCGCGCTGTCGATATTGCTCAACGCGCTCTGAGCGTTTGCCGACGTCGAGATGTTCACGGTTGCCAAGCCGATGCTC
>JANOJM010000319.1:0-7858 GCA_031418735.1 Nitrospiraceae bacterium
CCCTTTACCAATGCCTCCTGGTTTGGCCCGGTAAGCCCTGCCGGAAGCGGTGTTCCAACTTTGACCGCTCCTCCTCCACCATGAAGCTTGAGCGCGCGAAGCGTCGCAACCACCACAGCCGCCGCCGGCTTGAATCCTGAACGACGGCACTTGATGTTGAAAAATTTCTCCGCCCCGAGATCACTCCCAAATCCAGCTTCCGTAACGACATAGTCCGCACAACGCAATGCAATAGCATCGGAAAGAATCGAACAATTCCCATGGGCGATATTACCGAACGGACCCGTATGCACGAATGCTGCGGTTCCCTCCAGCGTCTGAACCAAGTTTGGCAACAGCGCTTCTCTCAGCAAGACCGCCATGGATCCGGCACATCCAAACTCCTCTGCCCGCAAGGGCTTACCATCCGTTCTAAACCCAACAACAATCTGCCCAAGCCTCTTTCGTAGGTCGGCTTGACTCGATGCCAACGCGAGCATCGCCATGACCTCGGAAGCTTCGGTGATCACAAACTGGCCCATGCGACCCGCAGTCCCCTCTCCCAGCGAGACTTGCCGTAGTGCTCGGTCACTGACTCCCAACGTCCGTGGCCAGGTGATCCGATTGAGATCCACCTTAAACCCGTTCCCATGAAACAAGTGATTATCAACAAATGCTGACAAGAGATTGTGACTGGCGGATACAGCGTGGGCGTCGCCAGTCAGATGAAGGTTGATATCTTCCATCGGGAGGACTTGCGCCCTTCCTCCTCCTGTCCCCCCCCCTTTGATCCCAAACACCGGCCCCAACGAAGGCTGCCGAAGCGTGACGGCCGTTCGATGGCCGAGGCGGGAAAGACCCATGGCAAGCCCGATGGAAGTTGTCGTCTTGCCTTCCCCTAGCGGGGTTGGATTAATGGCGGTCACAAGGATATACCTGCCGAGAGGCGCAGCGTGAAGTCGATCGAGTACATCAAGCGAAACCTTCGCCTTGAGTCTTCCATACGGAAATAACTCGTTGGTCTGGATGCCGAGCTGGTCGGCAACCTCCTGGATTGGACGCGCCTTCACTGATCGGTTGATCTCAATATCTGTCATAGGCTGAGAACCGACATAATCTCTACGACCGCAACGGGGCGGCAGTATAGCATAGGAATTGAGCCGATTCGGTGGCTGATTTTGGATCGAAAGGGGGAGATTCAGTGTGGCCTTGTCATGAACCGAGTCGGTTGATGATGAGCCAGTGACTAAGCGAGAAGCTGAAGGTAGCTATTCGAGGATATACTTTACTGGATCTAGCGCCTGACCATGAACCTTGACCATGTAATGCAAGTGGGGCCCCGTGGCTAGTCCGGTACTGCCGACCAAGGCAACGACTTCTCCACGTTTTACGCGCTGCCCTTCTTTCACTAACGATTTGGCTAAGTGGCCGTAGAGCGTCTCAATGCCGAATCCATGATCGATTTTTACAACATTTCCCAGTTTAGGGTCGAACCCGACTGCTGTCACTCGGCCTTGAGCCGGCGCCTGGATAGGCGCATTGGCAGCAGCTCCAATATCTAAGCCATCATGCCACGCGGGCTTTTCTGTAAATGGGGAAACCCTTGGCCCAAACCCGGAAGTGACCCATCCCTTCACCGGCCAAATAGATGGGGTTGCAGCCCATCGAGAGGACTTGTTTTCGGCAGCTAAAGATAACTCTTCCAGTGATTGTTCCTGAATCGTAGCTTCCTTCGACAGCCAATCAATACCCTCCTTGATCGAGGCAATCATTTCCTGCTCAGTAAAATTGTTCGAACCTCCCGATAGGCTCGTTTGGCCATCCAGAGCATTCTGACCAGTTTCTAATGAACTGAGGCGCTGAGCCCCGTTGTCGCTCGTGAGGGCCTTCTCGGAGGAAGGAAGAGTATTGCCATCGGGAAGGGGACCGTCCACACCACCTCGGCCATTAACTATGTCCCCAGTTTTGGTAGGCTCAATTCCCAGCATGACACGAAGTCGCTGATTGACCTCCTTCATGCTTGTTAAACGCGTTTTCAGATCGTCGACTGCCCCAGAAAAGGCTGCTGTCTGTTCACGTGCGCTTATGGCCTCATCACGGAACCCTGATAGTTCCCAGACCTCACCGGTTCTCACCACATAATGCGAGAGGACAAGAATATCGACTAGAACGAAAATAGCTCCTGCAATCAATAGCTTACTAACAAATTTTCGATGGAAGCTAAACCGCAATGGCTTAGCAGTTGAGCCACGAAAGATCACGACGGTATACGCATCGCTGTCTTCTGCGCCGTTCACTTGTCCCATGATCGTCCCCCCTAACCTGAACGGGATATCCCGCTCTTACAATCATTCCTTACGAGTGTACCGATCTAGACTACTTCAGTCAACCCAATCTTTGGTAATGCCTCACCCATCATCTATTAGCTGTGGGTCTCATCACAGACCCACCCAATATATTGCTCAAACCCCCCTTTAACCGGTAACGCGATGATTTCAGGAGTCTCATACGTATGCATCGTCTTGATCGCCCTCTCAAGTGCACGATACCGCAGCCTTGTAGATTTCAATATCAGAAGAACTTCTTTGGCTTTAACGACCTTTCCCTTCCAATGATATATCGACTGAACCCCTGTAATAATATTCGCGCAGGCAGCCAGCCGGGCATTCACCATTCCTTCGCCAATCCTGACCGCTTCTTTCTGATTGCTCACCGCAACCAAGACCACAAGAATTTGCGCTGGTGACTTCTTCATACGGGGCGCAGCCACTGCAAAACAATCTTTTCGCCCTGGGATGCTCCCCGCCATTCTCTCTCGATAGAATAATAAGGCAATTTCTGGACCTGCCAAAGAAAAATAAAATGATTATTACAATTAATCAATATCTTACGATCACAAGTTCAATCGTACTGTTTGCCAGCTCTTCCCCCATACATAAACCTGAGTTGGTATTACCACATATAGGCGAGATATCAACAAAAATGTACATTCCCTCACTCTCTTTCTCAAGAAAAAAATACCCACCCTGCTTGTTGTTTACGTCTATCTCAGATTAGGCCGGATTGAGTGGGCTGTCGGCCTCATTGACTCAGGCTCATTGACAAGCTTTTCACCCCTCACATATCATGATGACCTTAAATAAGGAGGTCGCTCAATGGACTTCGCCATTTCCCCAAAAGAACTTAAGAAAAGCCTTGATAACGGAGACAAGTTAGTTCTAGTTGATGTGAGGGAGGAATGGGAATATTCTCTTGCAAAGGTGGATGGCTCAATCCTAATTCCCCTCGGAACACTTCCTCAATCGCTCGCTCAATTAAACCGCGACTCCGAGATCATTGCCATCTGCCACCATGGCATGCGAAGCGCCGATGCAACGAACTTCTTGCTTCAACAGGGATTTCAGAAAGTGAAGAACTTAGTGGGAGGGATCGACGCCTGGTCAACCCAGGTAGATGGAACCGTCCCTCGATATTGACCAGCCCCACCAAGGCCCGCGGGCACAGGCTCTTTCTTCTACCCGAGCGACACAGTTGATTCTACCCCATGCGCTCGCGGAAATATTCGACGGTGCGTTTGAGCCCCTCACTGAGTTCGGTTCTTGGTTCCCAGGACAATTCTTGACAGAGCTTGCCAGAATCAATCACGCTCCGTACCTGTTCGCCACTTTTGGCTGGCCCATGAACTTCCTTGCATGTCGAATTTGTGTGAGAGATCAAAATCCTGAGCAAATCGTTGATTGAGGTTTCTTCCCCTGTTCCAACATTGTACGTCCCTTGCGTTTCCTGCCCCATCACCGCAAGATTTGCCTCAACGACATCTTCGACATAGACGAAGTCTCGCGTTTGCCGTCCATTCCCATTGACGATCGCTTGCTCGTTATTTAACAGCTTTTGAATAAAGATCGCGACCACGCCGGCCTCTCCATCCGGATCCTGCCGTGGCCCATATACATTGGCATAGCGCAAGTTCACCATTTGAAGCCCGCTGACCCGTTGATAGTAAGATAGGTATTGCTCCCCGCACAGCTTGCTGATGCCGTACGGCGATAGAGGTCGCATGATATGAGACTCTGGGGCAGGGTAGATCTCCTGCTCGCCGTAGATGGCCCCACCGGAAGAAGAGAACACCACCTTACGCACACCGTGCCTGACCGCTTGCTGCAGCACGTTCAACATCCCAAGGACATTCACCTGAGCATCAAAAATTGGATCATCCACAGACTTTCGAACGTCCATCTGTGCAGCTAGATGCATGACAATATTAGGCCGTTCGTTACGAAACACCCGTTCAAGCCGCCAACTCTGAATATCTAGCTTACAAAAACGAGCGGCGCGATTGAGGTTTCGCCGCTTCCCCGTGGATAGATTGTCCACCACAACGACCTCGTGCCCTTCCTGGACAAGACGATCGACCAAATGAGACCCGATAAAACCGGCGCCTCCGGTCACGAGTACCTTCATGCATGCCCCCATCGCATATGAATCTGTGACATCATCTGTCCAACTCCTACCAAATCAGCTTGTTCCCGCGCGTGTAAAACCAACAAGAATCTCCCGATTCCCTTTTCGCCCTACGACTGGAGAATCAAGCACGCCTTTCAGCCCAAGCCCCAACTGAGCGGCACAGGCAATGACCTTCTCAGTCACCGCCTCACGTTGCGCATCATCTCGCACGATTCCCCCTCTCCCCACCTGACCCTTACCGACTTCAAACTGTGGCTTCACTAACACCACGACCACTGCGGAATCATTAAGTAGGTGGACGACCGAGGGCAATACCAGCGTCAGAGAAATAAAAGACACATCGATCACAGCCAGGTCGATCGGCTCAGGAACCGTTGTACGGTCAACATACCGAATGTTGGTCCGTTCGAGCAAGACAACACGTGAATCTTTACGGAGCCTCCATTCAAATTGTCCATACCCCACGTCGATGGCATAAATGCGGGTAGCGCCTCGCTGTAATAAACAGTCGGTGAATCCGCCGGTCGAACATCCGACGTCCAAACCAATTGCCCCTTTCGGCTCAATATGAAAGGCATCAAGCGCCGCAGCCAATTTGTCGCCCGATCGGCTGACAAACAAGGCTGGCTGGACGATCTCGATCCGCGCGTCCTGCGGCACCAACTTCGCGGGCTTATCCACCATGATCCCATCAACCAATACTCCACCAGCCAAGACCGCTCTGGCCGCAGCTTCCCGACTGGGCACCAAGCCCCGCACCATAAGCACACGATCTAGCCGTTCTTTATGAATACGCGAGGGGGAAGACATATTGACTAGGAAATCCACTCATCGGGGCATGGACGGAGACAGAAGCCAAGACTAGGAGGACGGTTGGTCGGCTTCGTCGTCTGAAGAGTAGGCGTGAATTCGTTTCTTGCCGTTCTTATCTTGCACGAGCACTTCTACTTTATGTTCGGCTTCTTCTAAAATCTTGAGACAATTCTTAGACAGGCGAATACCCTCCTCGAATATCCTAAGCGACTCGTCTAGAGGGAGATCGCTTTTTTCCAACTCACCAACGATGGCTTCCAGCCGAGCCATTGCCTGTTCAAATTTCACTGCTGCCACAACGCGCCTCGTTTATTATAGGAATGTAGGCCCATTATACTCGACCACACAACGATTTTAAACTGAGGAATCATTAAACACCCTCGTGACAGTGCAATTCAGTCGCCCGCTTGCCAATTGGGCTTCCAACTCCTGTCCGACTTCCACGTCGTTCGCTCGATGGAGAATCTGACCGGCTGGTACCGTTTGAAGAATACTGTAGCCACGTCCAAGAATCGCCAAGGGGCTCAGGGTATTGAGCTGCGCCAGCGTCGCATAGATCCGGTGACGATGTTGCGCCAACATGACTCCCATCTGCCCTTCAAGGCGCTTCGAGAATTGCGGGACTGTCGCCAGGCCTTGCTTGATCGCGAGCATAGGGTTGAGACCTGATAGATCACGGCGCGCCTCGTGAACCCGTTCACGCCCAGACGTAAGCAGTTGTTGGACCATTTCGCGCAATCGATCGACCATATCGTCCGTCTGTTGTGCCGCTTCCTGGAGACGGAAGCGTATATCTATCACCCCTCGGATGCCGACATCGAGCCGCTGCCGCTCGAAGGCGCAATGCCGAAACATCACCTGCCCTGTACGGACCGTCAACTCCCGCAATCGCTCCACAACCTCGGCCAACACCGGAACCACAGCCTCTGCTGCCGCCGACGGCGTCGGAGCCCGGAGATCTGCGACAAAATCAGCAAGCGTCACATCGACTTCATGCCCAACCGCCGACACCACCGGGACATGGGATGCGGCAATAGCACGCACCACGACCTCTTCGTTAAAACTCCAAAGATCCTCCAGCGATCCTCCTCCTCGCCCGACAATGATGACATCCACCGAACCCCAGTCATTCAAATCAACCAGCGCCTCAGCGATTTGACGTCCGGCACTCTCCCCCTGGACTTGAACCGGGGCAATGAGAATATGAACCGTCGGCCAGCGTCGCCGAAGGACAGCCAAGATATCGCGAATAGCTGCGCCGGTCAGTGATGTCACCACACCCACAGTCCGAGGAAATGCCGGGATCGGTTTTTTTCTGTCCTGATCGAAAAGCCCCTCCGCCGCCAAGCGCCCCTTTAATTGCTCAAATGCAAGCTGTAATGCGCCGATTCCTTTCGGCTCCACCATATCGAGTACAATCTGATATTCTCCCCGCGGCTCGTAGACCGTAAGCCTCCCTCGCACGATCACCTGCATCCCCTCTTGCAAGGCGAAGCGCAATCGTACAGCTGCAGAGCGGAACAGCACCGCCCGAACTTGACTTGTCTTGTCCTTGAGCGTGCAATAGACGTGTCCCGATCCAGGAGCACGGAGATTGGAGAGTTCACCCTCCAAGTAAATGTCGGAGAATTGTTCTTCGATTAAGGTGCGAAGCAACCCCGTTAGCTCCGAAACAGTGAATATTCGTTTCGGAGGGACGACTGGAGAGAAGAGGTCGGGGAAACCGGGAAGGCTCGTGGTGAGGCTCCTTTAATCGATGATGCGAATTCGTTCGATCGACAACGCCTTGCCAAGACGCGCATCAAGTTCGAGCAGCACGGCGCAAAAGACAGAGGGGCCCGACGCCACTTCAAAGCGCCGTGGCATCCCGGTCAGAAACTTTTCGATCGCCAACTCTTTCTTCACCCCGATGACGGAGTGGAGCGGGCCAGTCATCCCAATATCCGTCAGATACGCGGTTCCCTTCGGAAGGATCTGATCATCAGCTGTTTGCACATGCGTATGGGTTCCGACTACGGCGACAACCTCTCCGTCCAGATAATGCCCCATCGCCATTTTCTCTGATGTGGCCTCCGCATGCATATCAACAATCACCGCAACCGTTCGCTTCTTCAGCGCGGCCAACTCTTTTTTGGCCACCTGGAACGGACAGTCCAATGTCGGCATGTATGCCCTCCCCATGAGCTGGAGAACGCCGAGTTGCTCCCCACCTGCCGACTCGACCACCACACTTCCGTTGCCCGGCACACCGCTCGGATAATTGGCCGGACGAAGTAGTCGTGGCTCCCGGGGAAAGTAGTCAAGAATTTCATTTTTATCCCAGGCATGGTTTCCGGTTGTAATCACCGCGAGACCGAGGTCGAATAATTCTTCTGCCAACTCCGGCGTGATGCCAAACCCACCGGCTGCATTCTCTCCATTCCCGATCACGATGTCGATTTGCCGCTGAGCCACCAGCCGAGGAACAGCCCGAGCCAGCGCACGGCGCCCAGGCTCTCCAAAGATATCGCCGATGAAGAGAACCTTCACTTGGCGTACTCCACATACCGGCTCTCACGAATCACGGTCACTCTAATCGTACCGGGATAGGTCAGCTCCTGCT
>JANOJM010000320.1:0-15996 GCA_031418735.1 Nitrospiraceae bacterium
CGAATCGGCTACTTTGACGACACCAAGAAACGGGGTCGTCAAGTGGACTATCGGAGACTCTTGGGCTGGTTCGTGGATTTCTCCCGAAAGGATCTGACGAAGATGAGCCCTGCGGAGCAGTTCTCGTTGAGGGAGGAAATCCGTGCGCTTCAGGAAGAGGGCTTGAATTATACAGTGAATGACGCGAGCGTCATCAGCCATTGGGTACAAACTCAAGAGGACGTGGCTCTTTATCTAAAGACACTGACTGAGACAGGACAGTTTTATAGCGCGCCGTTTCAGCTCAAGTTCTCCTTTACGATTCCACGATTTCTCCCGCAAGGCGCAGTGCAATTCAAGGAGCGCATCTACTTGGGGGAGTTCGTCGAACCATTTGACGGACAGGGGTTGCTGTACCTGCTTATCCTGGCCTTACGGCACGCAGGAGATCGGCTGAGGTACTGCAAACATTGTTCGACCCTCTTCGTACAGGCGAGGCGAAAACAACAGTTTTGCACACGACAACATCAGCAAGTCGCGTCAATGCGGGACTTGCGTGCTAGACCACCGAAAGAGCGAGAGGCGAGAAAGACTAAGAGACGTTCATCGCAAATGAACAGGAGGGCGAGTCATGGCAAGAAAAGACGGTAAAGACCGAGGCATCTTGCAACGTAAAGGCCGTGAGGGGTGGTGGGTTCGGCTCTACGTCAACGGGCGAGAGCGTTGGTTCCGCTGTGATACCAAGTCACAAGCCAAAGCCCTCTATGGCCGTTTGAAGGCCGACATTCGAGAAGGGACGTTCTTCCCGGAAAAGTTCGCTCCCCGTAAAGACATCACACTTCGAGCGTGGATTCTCCGTAGCCTGGATGGGTCCACAAATCGGGGCATCGAGAATGAACGGCGGTATGGTCGCCGGTGGTCGCTGTTGCTGGGGAAGCGAATGCTTGCCGATGTTTCACGGGAGGACATGCGACAGGTTCAGGCTAAAATGCGAGCCAAGCTCAAGCCTCTCCCCAAGAATGCCTCCAAAGAGGCTCAACCTAAGCGTCGGTGGAGCGATGCGACGATTAACCGACATTTTGCGTTTCTCCGTCATGTCCTCATGCTGGCGGTCAAAGACGGCAAGCTGACTCAGAACCCTGTTTCTGGTTTGAAGTTTTTCCCCGAAGTGAAGAGGACACGGTTTTTGTCAGAAAATGAGTTGACTCGGCTCCGAGGGGTGATGCGAGAGAGCGACTGGAAGTTGGTCGCCTTTGCGATTGAAACAGGGCTGAGGCGAGGAGAACAATTTCCTTTGCGATGGGATCAGGTTGACTTGGAAAACGGTGTCCTGACTCTTCCCTTGCCCAAGGGAGGAAAAACCCGGCATGTGCCCTTGAGCGAAGAGGCTAAGACGATCCTGCGGTCATTTGACTCGTTTCTCCGGTCGGCTTGGGTCTTCCCAGGACTCAAGGACGTGTCTCAGCCGATGGACAGCCGTGCATTCCTTCGCCGGTCGTTTGAGCCTGGCTTACGGAAGGCGGGGATTGTTGGGGCTTGCTGGCATTCGCTCCGCCATACCGCAGCGAGTCGAAGAGTCATGGCGGGAGTGGATTTAGTCTCCGTGAAGGAAATTCTCGGCCACCGCGATATTCAAACAACTCTTCGGTATGCCCATCTCGCCCCAGGACACCTTCGGGATGCGATCAATAGAGGAAGTCTCTCTGGAACCGTGACCAAAACCGTGACCAGTCAAGAGGGGGAACGGGAAGAGGAGATGCAACCTCTTGATTTTGTGGTGCGCCCGGAGGGACTTGAACCCCCAACCCCCAGATCCGTAGTCTGGTGCTCTATCCATTGAGCTACGGGCGCGCTCTTGACTACAGTGATGAGTGTAGAGTTCTGAGTGTTGAGTTTGGAGGAGATCAGGGGGCACAACTCAGAACTCAGAACTCGCTGGTTGCAGTAGGCAGCGGTTATACAGGTCTCTGGGCTGGCGGGTCAAGGGATCGAAGGCTGCAATCGCCAATGTTTTGGCAAGAGGCATGGGGCCAGAGCCTAGGGGCGAAGATTTCTCGTCGATAGCCCTGCTATTCCCTTTAGCCACTAGCCTCGCGCCTCTGGCCTGGCCCGTTGGCATGATTTCGCGACGAACCGTCATGAATAATGCGGGCCACGGGCTAGAGCGCTAACGAAGAAAGGGAAAACGATGTTCAGAATTTCTTCTCTCAGTTAGGATATCCCACATGAAGCCGTCACTGGTGTCGCCTAGCGCGACGTCGAAGCAACAAGAAGTTCAGCCAGAAACTCCTGTCCAGGATGGTCCGAGAGGCCAATCGGGTGGAGTCAGGCTTGTCGTGCAATGGATAGCCGGCACAATACTCGCCGTTTTCATTGGATCATGGCTGGTGTGGTGGGCGATAAATCTTCAGCGGCAATTCGCGGAAGACGAAATTCGTGGCGCCTGCCAGCGTGTGATGCCTGAGACCGTGCAACGCTGTGTGGACACGGTGATTATTCAACGGGGTGGCGCAAGACGATGAGCCGAAGATTGTGGCGGGCTTGCACCAGTATGCTATGCGGAGCGATGTTGATCGCGACGGTGCCGGTGAGTGCAGGGGAAGAGCAAGTTCAGGAAACTCGCCCAAAGGTCGAACTCAGTGCAGGAACGTGGATTAGTGTCGGCGACACTCGATGGGCCCATAACGCTTCCTCGGATCCAAGACTTGGCAATCCAACGTCGAAACTGACCTACAAGGATGTCGGCACGAACGTGATCGACCTGACAGGGAAGTTCTGGTTTTCCCCAAGGGTATTTGGCCGGCTGAATGGAGGATTTTCGGACATCGGAGGTGGGCGCTTGACGGACGATGATTACGCTACAGGACAACGCTTGTTTTCAAGAACAACCAGCAATATTGCCGGCAACAATATGTATTACATCAATGCCGATTTGGGGGGGCGTGTGAAAGAATTTTCGAGCTCCCGTGGCTATCTGGACATTTTTGGAGGATACCAATATTGGCATACGGATTATCGCGCGGTGGGGCTGGACAGAGTGGTATGTGATACAGCCGTAATCTCTACGTGTAACGATCCACTGCCTTCCCCAGGAGAAACCGTGATTTCGAACAGGGCAAATTGGCATTCGATTCGAGTCGGGGCTTCCACTGAATATCGATTCACTCGACGCCTAAGCTTGCTTGGAACTGCGGCTTTTATTCCACTGAGTATCATCGAGAACAAGGACATCCATCACCTGAGAAGCGATCTACAGCAGAATCCCAGCATCTCCATGCTGGGATTTGGCATTGGAGCGAATGCTGACTTGGGCGCCAGGTTCATGTTTACCAAGAACATTGGACTGAATGTCGGCTACCGTGTCTGGTGGAACCATGCAGTTGACGGGACTGTGACGTTTCGCGGCACGAGTGGTTCTTCAGAGTATCCACTAACCCAGTTTGACTCTCTCCGCCATGGTCTGACGGCCGGCATCAACTTCACGTTTTAGCAGGATTCTGATTATCACTCAGTCTAACCTTACCCTCAGCCTTCATGATGTGGGTCTAGGTTATCGTCGGCGTCCTGATGGCAGCGTTTCATCTTCATATTGAGCAAAGAGCCGTTTGGCCTCTGGGTGGAGATGGCTTGGATGACCGTGTGGAATGCCGACGGTGCGGAAGAGCGGGGTGAGCTTGCCGTTCGGATGTAAATAGCCGCCGCGAAGCGGGACAGTGCGTGTGCTGTGGCGAACCAAGTGGCAGGGGGTCGGTCTGATCGAGGTGATCCACTCGGCGATGTCATGAGGGTTACCGATCGAGGCTGAGAGTAAGAGCATACGTGCTTGGCTCGGACAGAAGATGATCGTTTCTTCCCAGACGACACCTCGCTCCGGATCTGCGATGTATTGCGACTCGTCCAAAATGACCAGGCCTAACGTATCCAACCGTATATCGATCTCGCCGCCGCCTGCATCGTAGAGCAGATTCCGTAAGATTTCCGTCGTCATAATCAGCAGTGGCGCTTGCCCGTTGTCGCGCCGATCGCCGGTCAGAATACCGACTTGGTCTGCGCCGAATATTTTCGAAAACTCCGTATACTTGGTGTTCGAGAGGGCCTTGAGAGGCGATGTATAGATGACCGTTCGATTCTCTGAGATCGCGCGGCGAGCCGCTTCGACCGCCACATAGGTTTTCCCGCTTCCGGTTGGGACGCTCACGACCACGTCGCCTTCTCTCAGCTTGGCGATGGCGTCTTCTTGCCAGGCGTCCGGAACAAAGGTCTTGGGCGGCGGCACTCCCAGTCCTTCCAACCAGCTGGAGAGAGTTACACCTGGCTCATGAGATTCCGGCTCAACCGGCCTGTGCGTGGAGCGACGCTGCGGCGCCGTGGATTTCGGTTTTTTCGCAGCTGGGGCTTGAGGAGGGGGTTGCGTTGGGCGAACCGGTTTTTCACCGATCAAGGTCATCAAGTCTGACTCAAAACCCGCGCGATTCTCAGCGGAGTGGCGCAGCAAGACCTCGATCAAACGGCGTTTACCTGCGCGAAAATGCCGTTGAACACGCCCGCGCGCAAGACGGTGGAGAAGGGCGATCGGTTGTTGAACCAGGAGTTGTTCAAGTTCTTCGGTAGTCATTATTCCTTCGTTAGGCGTGAAACGTGAGGTGTGAGGCGATGGATGCCGCTGGCTTCGTCTCGCTCCGAGTCTGACCCCTTACGCCTGACGCCTCACCCCTCACGTTATTTCTCACGGTAGTTCCTCCAACACCCCTCGGCGCAGGGCGGCGATGGCACGTGAGGCTGTGTCTGCCAATCCTGGATGGGTGGCCTTGAGTGTGTGTAGCTGTGACAGAAACTCCAGTGTTCGTGCTAAGAGGCGATAGATATCACCTTCAGCCATGGTGGTGCTTTTGCAGAGGCCGATCCACGTGAGCGAGGGGTCGCCAATCCACCGTTCTGTTACCGCGGCGATGTCGGCCCGCAAGAGCGGGGGATCTTCATGCGGCGAGAGGGAGACAGCCAGTTTGCGGACCTGCCCGAGCAGTGATGCCAGTCCGGAACTGACGCGTGGAAAGGCGCCTGGGCGATCATCGTCGTGCGCGATACTGGACATCACGGCGGCCAGCATCGCAGGATCGGCTCCGTTGAATGCATCGGCCCTGAGCAATTCCGTGATGAGCAGAGAGTGGTCTATGCGGATGAGTCTGGCCCATTCGCCGTCCTCGGACAGATGGGCTGTCGGGGTGAGATAGCCAAATTGTTGGAGAACGTCGATTTTTTCTTGAAAACGATGCCAGAGACTTGTGCGCAGAGCCTGGATTGATTTGACGTGTCGATGTTGTTCCTGCCGAAGTTTGAAAGCGAGGGGATAGTCTGTCTGGCAGGCGGATCGCGAAGGACAGGTCGGGCAGGCAAAGTCGCCCAGAGTTTGCACGATTGCGTCAGGAATCAGTTCATTATCCTTTGGAATCAGGATGGGAAGCTCCGGCAGCCTGCCAGGCAATTCTTCCAGGTGATGGAGCAACTCTTCCACGCTGTCAGGTGTGCACCAGGGATAGACCGGCGCATCCACGCAGTCGAGGATACGGTCGGACACTTCTGTCACCGTAGAGGCGGGGGATTCGGTAATGCCTCCGCCTTCACGTAGCGCCGTGATCATCGGGCTCTTCTGTCCTTTGCTGCGGTATTGTCGCAGGACCACGCCCCGACCTTTGGCGAAGCCCACCACGCGACCTGGTGTGAGAAAATGAAAACGTGCGGCGACTTCCGGTGGCTCATGCCTTCTGACTGGGGCACGGTGCGATTTTTGCCGGCGCACCTGATCGAAGGTCTGCCACTCTGTGATCCAGTCGGTGCAGACTCGTGGCCCGAACGGTTCCATCTGATCGCCCAGATCGTCCAACTTGCTTTGCAAGACCTCGGCGCGCTGGTTGAGCTGAAATTGCGCAAAGCTTTTTGCCAGAATCGGTTGGATTTGATCCAGAGGATGCGCCTTCAACAGGTTCAGAACCATTGGATAGCTGATGACAAATTGGCTGTTGATCGCTTCAGGATGCCCGGTGAAGCCTTTGGTCAGCACGTTCAGATCGATGTAGGGTGAGGGGGTGACGATGGCGAAGCCTACCAAGTCTTTTCCTCGGCGCCCAGCACGGCCGGCTATCTGCTGCACTTCGCCGATGGTCAAGTCCATGAAGTCACGCGACTTGCGAATGCTGGATTGCGTGATAATGACAGTTCGTGCGGGGAAATCGACTCCGGCTGCGAGTGTGGTCGTGGCGAAGACGGCGTCGAGGCAGCCATGACGCATCAGCTCTTCAACGGCGATTTTCCACGAGGGCAGATGGCCTGCGTGATGGGCGGCCACGCCGATGCGCTGAACGGTCGGAATGAGCGGATGTTCGGCGATGCTGGGATATTGGGCGATCACCTTTTCCAGTACGGCGGCAATCGCCGCCTGGCGAGGTGGTGGGAGGAGGATATGGCTATGGTCGAACGCCTGCATGGCCTCATCGCAGGCGCGGCGCGACGTAAGGAACACGATGGCAGGGGTCAAGTGCTTGTCGCGAAGCGCGATGATCAGATCAACCGGATGAATCGAGGGAGGCATGCAGTTTCGTTCCCTTTGCAATCACGACCAAACCAGATTCAGTGACGGTAAATCGCTGGGCGTCGGCTTCTCGGTTATATCCGATTTCTGAGTTGGGCGGGATGATGACGTCCTTGTCGATGATGGCCCGCCTGATCCGGCTCTGGGCGCCGATGACGACGTTCTCCATGACGATCGATTCCCGCACGTCTGCATGGTCTTGCACGCGAACGTTCGGCGAAAGCACTGAGTTTTGCACCCGGCCGCCGGAGACGATGCAGCCGCCGCAAACGATGGAATCCAGAGCCACTCCCATTCTGCCGCCTTGGTAATCTTGCGAAAAGACGAACTTGGCCGGCGGAAATTGCCCTTGATAGGTTCGAATCGGCCAGTACTGGTCGTAGAGATTGAAGAGGGGATCCACCGCGACGAGGTCCATGTTCGCCTCCCAGTAGGCGTCCAGCGTTCCGATGTCCCGCCAGTATTTCACATTCTTCTTGTTCGCATCGACAAATTTATACGCGTAGACACGTCGATCGCGGATCATGTTCGGAATGATATTTTTTCCGAAGTCGTGGCTTCCGCCTTCCTGGGCGTCGGCAATCAAGTATTCGCGGAGAATTTGAGTGCGAAACATATAGATGCCCATCGAGGCAAAGGCATGGGTTGGATCGCCGGGGATCGAAGGCGGCTGTGCCGGTTTTTCTTCAAAGTTCGTAATCCGGAAATCCTCATCCACGCCGATCACGCCGAATCGATGGGCTTCTTCGATCGGAATATCGATCGCCCCGACCACGGCGTCGGCGCCTTTGGCAATCAACCAATGAAAGATCTCCGCATAGTTCATCTTGTAGATATGGTCGCCGGCAAGGATAAGCACATAGTCTGGTTGTTCGCTGTCGAGCAGAAACAGGTTTTGATAGACCGCGTCGGCAGTGCCTTGGTACCATTCTTCACTGATCCGTTGCTGGGGTGGAATCGAGGCGATGAATTCGCCGAGTTCCGCGTTGAAGACGTTCCAGCCTGTGCGGATGTGACGGTCGAGCGAGTGGGATTTGTACTGGATGAGGACCGCGACTTTTCGAAGCCCGGAGTTAAGACAATTGCTGAGTGTGAAATCGATAATACGGTATTTCCCGCCAAAAGGGACCGCCGGCTTTGCCCGGTGTTCGGTGAGGGGCTGGAGACGTTCGCCCTTCCCGCCAGCCAGCACCATGGTGAAAATATTTTGCATTGCGTCGAATTGTAGCAGGACGTTGAGGAAATAGAAAGAAAGCAGACTCGTTGACATCGCAAGAATCTCGGATGATACTAGGCAGGTCAGCCTAGGAGTATTCGTGGGTATACGAGCAAAGGAGCGAGTTATGAAGCGGGATGTACTGGTCACGTCGCTGGTGAAACAGAAAACGGTTCAGAAGCCGGCCGTGGACCGCAGTAAAGATGCCATCTGGCGGCTAGAGCACCTTGAAAACCAAATGGCGACGTTGTCAGAGTTGGTCCGTGAGCATGCGGAGGATGTCGATCGATTGGTCCGCATTGTGGCCGAAGATCGCGACGTCATTCGGCGGCAGTTACTGCGCAAGCACCAAGCGCAAGTCCGGGTCCGCAAGCATCTTCGTAACTCCAATTCCAAGGTAGGCCTCGACTCCTAAGTCTGGCGATCGCCCGCCGTCGTTTTCTTCTCGCGAGCCCACCCGCTGCATAGGTCGTTCGTGAAATCTGGGCAGACAAGCAAAATGTGCGCGTAAGGCGGGATACGAAGTTCGAAGTTCCATGTTTGAAGTCCGCAAAAAAACCTCGAACTTCAGACTTCGAGTTTCCCCGTCTTACCGGCGAGGTGTAAGTAATAGCGAAGATGGAGAAAGGGGTTAACTGTGCAGCCACGACATGTTTATTCCCGAGTGATCGTCTTTTTCGTTGTGCTGTTGGGAATGGCTCATCCCCTGTGGGCTGAGTCTCTAGAGCAGGGGAGGGTCATCCAAGTCCAGGTGCCCTATGAGGCGCCTCCAAAGGGACAAGATCTGTCGGCTGACTCTGTCCCTCAGAATACGAAACCCTTGACGGCCGCCGAAGTCCAGCGGGCGGAAGCGCTCTTGCCTTTGCTGGAAGGCGCGCAAGAGTTTTGGGCAATGGGAGAATTCGTGCATCTCGGCGAGCCCTCCGTCCCGGTGCTAGTCAGAGGCTTGACCATGCCGGGGCCGCGTATTCGCTACAACACCATTGAAACGATTTCGATGTTGAAGGCAGCCTCGGCGGTGCCGTCCCTCATCGCAGCAGCCAAGGAACCGAACGAAATCCCGCGGGTGCGCGAACATGCCTTGCGAGTGGCTGTTCGATTGGATGGGGCCAAAGCCGTGGATGCGATTGAGGTGATGGCAAAAGATCAGAATTCGTCGATTCGGAAGGCTGCTGCGTTCGAATCTCGGTATGTCAGAGAGAAAACTGTGGTGCCGGTTCTGATCGGGATGATTGCCGATGCCGAACGTTTTGTCTCACTCTCAGCGGTGCAGTCGCTCTGGATTCTGACCCGGCATGAAACGGAGTTTCACGATTGGGAGACGTCGACCAGCCAAGACCGTCAGGAGTGGACGGTCGAGTGGTCGGAATGGTGGAATGGCCAGAAGCATAGCTTCGAACTGTCGGATCCGAAACGGCCCGCGCGATCTCGTTAATAGTGGTTTGTCTCGTTTATTTGGTTGACCAAAACTAACCAGATGAACCAAATCAACCAGTTTCGGTGCGCCTTGCTAGGGTGAAAAATCCTGTGTTATATTTTGGAGGTTTCCGCTTTCGTCATCGCGTGTCAGAGAAGGATGATAGGTAGGGTCCATGCCTAAGCTCCCGATTGCAAAGCTCGGTAATCCCATCTTGCGCCAGGTTGCGGCCAAGGTCGATCCTCGCGACATTCGCACGTACGACATGCAGCAATTCATCGACAATCTGATTGAGACGATGCTGGATGAACCAGGGATCGGCTTGGCGGCTCCCCAGGCGTCGCGCTCGATTCAACTGGTCGTGATGGGTTGTGAAGGAGAAGATGGGTTTCCTAAAACAGTTCTCATCAACCCCAAGATTGTCTTCTATGGTCCGCAACAAGTCGAAAACTGGGAGGGCTGTCTCAGCGTGGATGGCCTGCGGGGAAAGGTGACGAGGCCATCAGTTGTGAGAGTGCAAGCGCTGGATCGTCATGGCAAATCGTTGGATATCGAAGCAACCGGCCTCTATGCCGTCTGTATCCAGCACGAGATGGATCACCTGATCGGCAAGTTGTTTTTGGATCGGATGACCGATATGTCGACGCTCACGCAACTCCATGAATTTGGCAGGTATTGGCAAGACGATCCCGCTCCTGTCATTTAGCTAACCTACCGTGAAGATCCTGCGCTTGTGAAAACCCTGCTTCGAGTGCTCCAGTACCTCAGCCCGCACCGTTCCATGGTGGTCGGCACCTTTCTGTTTGCCGGGTTGGCAACGGCGTTTGAATTAATCCCTCCGTGGCTGATCAAAGTCATCATCGACGACGTGATCCAAGCCGGTCAGACCGAGCTCCTGGTCTGGGTATTTCTCGCGCTTTGTGCCGCCTATGTGCTGCGGAACCTCTGCGGATCGATTCGGATTCGACTGAACAATGGGCTGGAGCAGCAAGTCGTACATGATCTGCACGTCCAGGTATTTTCTTCGCTCCAGCGATTATCGATCAGCTTCTACGAGAATCGTCCGACGGGCGAGATCATGTCACGGGTATTGAACGATACCGAGCACATGCAGCGCATTTTCGTCGACGGGCTTGAAGAAATCATTACAGCCGGGCTGACGCTGATCGGGATCATGATCATGCTGTTTATGCTCAATTGGAAACTGGCTCTGCTGGCGCTCGTGCCGATTCCCTTCTTGGTGGTGGGAGCGGCGCTGTTCACCAAACGCGTCCATGGGCACTATCGCGCGATTCGAAAAGGGGCGGCTGAACTGAACGCTCTCTTGCAAGACATGCTGGCAGGCATTCGGGAGACAATGGGGTTCAATCGCCAGCCCTACGAGCAGGAGCGATTTGACCGGAAGAGCGATCGTTGCCGGCAAGATACCTTGAAGGCCATGTATCTCTGGTCCTATTACTCCCCAGGCATGATGCTGATCGGGAGTCTTGGCGGGGCCATGGTGCTCTGGTTCGGTACAGCTGAAGTCTTGCAGCACCATCTGTCCGTGGGCGAGCTCGTGATGTTCATCTCGTATCTCGCGCTTTTCTATGTGCCGATCAATCAGATTCACTCCGTCAATCACATGTTGCAGCATGCTTTGGCCGCAAGCGAGCGGGTGTTCGAAGTGCTCGATCTCGTTCCGGAGGTCAAGGATCGTCCAGGGGCGCTCGTGCCAGTCGCTCGACTGCGAGGCGAGGTTGGGTTTCATCACGTCGGGTTTCATTATCGAGCGGATAGGCCGATCTTGACCGACGTCATGATAGCCGTTCAAGCAGGAGAGCGCGTCGCGTTGGTCGGTCCGAGCGGGGCGGGAAAGAGCACCACCCTCAAATTGCTGATGCGGTTTTACGATGTGACGGAGGGGGCTATCACTATTGACGGATGCGATATCCGCGACCTACCACTGGCCTTTCTTCGGAGCCAAATCGGGCTGGTTCAGCAAGAGCCATTCTTATTCAATGGCACGGTGAAAGAGAATATTCTCTATGGTGATCTCATGGCTGGCCAGGACGAGATCGAGGCGGCGGCCAAGGTAGCCCGTGCACACGACTTCATCATGGCTCTTCCGGACGGATACGATACCTGGATTGGGGAGCGCGGGGTCAAGCTATCAGTCGGGCAGCGGCAGCGTGTCTCGATCGCCCGTGTGATTCTGAAGGATCCTCCGATCGTCATGTTCGATGAGGCCACGTCGAATATCGACACGGAAACCGAGGTGAAGATTCGGGAGGCTCTGGACGATCTCACGAAAGGGCGGACGACCATCATCATTGCCCATCGCCTCTCCACCATTCACGGCGTCGATCGAATCATTGTCGTGGACCACGGCCGTGTCGTCGAAGAAGGAACCCACGAAAAGTTGATAGGGCATGAAGGAGTGTATGCCAGGCTGTATGACGCCCAATTCCAAGTTTAGCTAGGCAAGATGCTGAAAAAAATGAGCGGGGAGCGGCAGGTGCCCTTCTTGCTCGCAGAGCCCCCACGATGAAGCAGTGGTCGCTCGATGCGCGCAGTAAAGGGCAGCCTCGGCCACTCCCCTTAAGTGAGGTATAAGGAGTCAGAAGGTTCTCGCTGCGGCCTTGCTGGACGGCCTTTTTGAGCATCCTGCAAGGTTGTTTTCATACCGTCTCCTCAGTAGACAGAGCGTCGAGCCGTTGCGGATCGGTCTTACCTGCCAGTATACTCTGGCCACTATACTGGGAGAGCAGACCGATGGTGCTGATTTATGAAAGCGATCCGCTGGATAACGATGATGCGCGCGGGCGGTTTTACCATGTCTGCCGAGGGCGCATTGATCGGACGGAAATCCAACTTCCGGCTGACGAGAAGATCTACGAATGTGCCGTGTGCGGGATCGATCTCGAAGCTGAAGACTTTTGGCTAGCACGGCAGAAAGGGTCGGTATAGGACGTCATGGCTGCGAGCATAGGAAGAAAAACAGTAGGCGTATCGCGTGGGCTAATGATGCTCTGTGACACGTGTTATTCCCAGGTCATGGCCGATAAACTCACCGACGAGAAGAACTTTGTTGCGGACGCCGAGACCCTCTTCGATACCATCTGCTTTGGCTGCACTGATATCAATTGGCCTCTCATCGACGACATGGCGGGTAGCGGGGAATGAGGATGTTCAAAAAGCCCACCAGCTTCGTTCTCACCTCGCTCAAACCTCAATTGGACTCAAACAGTACGCTTGGGGTTTGTGTGAGCAGATTGGCGCGTAAGCATGCTGGTATACGTCCAGCATTGCAATTCGATATGTCGGAGGAGAGGCCATGAACCAATGGTTTGGTCGCCGTCAATTCAACATCATCAAATCGCCTGGTAAGGCATTCTTGGCGCATGTGATGGTGATGACAGCTGTGGCGTGCGCCTGCAGTTCGGGCTTTGTGCAAGCAGAGTCGAGTAAGTTTGGCGCATACTCCGGCACCATCAATGTATCGGGAACCCATATCGATCCTCAGGTAAGTTATCGCGCGAGCGTGAAGGTCAGCCTGCCGGTTACCCAACGTGACAGCACATCCGCCACTGCCGAGTTTCTTTCTGGCGAAGCGCCGACCGCAACCGTCTTGATTTCGCAATGGGACGTATCCTTCAAGGAGAAATCTGCGGAGTCGGACGGCAAGTTCAGCAGTTGGACATGCTCGCTTGCCGCTCCAATCGAGGTCCCTATGATGCCGACAGGCGTCCTCAACGTTGACTTGAAGGGCAAGAAACACGCGCTATCGATTACGTTGTTATCGATCAAGGAGGTTGCGTTCAACTGCATGCATTCACGCTCAGGCGCATACAAGAAAAGTGAAGGACTCGCCCTGTATATCGGCACCGGTGTCCCGGGCGCGCATTACGAGACACAGTTGCCATTTTCCGATGCGGCACGTTTGACCGCGAAGTACACGCTGATGCCAACTGCTGACACCAAGAAAGAGTACGGTCCGACCATCCAAGAGTGGGATCTGCGATTAGCGCGCTGATCCCGGTACGCCATTGACTACCATCTCCGAACCCTCCCCCAGGCCCCACGATCAGCCGGTCAACCGTTCTATTTCCATTCGATATACAAATCAAAGGGGCGGATCACGGGATCACACTCATTAGCCGTTGCCGGATTTTATCTGTGATGAGGAAGAAAGAAGAAACGTACCTATGAGCCAGATCAGAGTTTTTAGAATGATCGCGTTAGCCGAAGGGATTTCATTTCTCACCTTGTTATGCATTGCGATGCCGATGAAGTACTTTATGGGGATGCCGGAGGTTGTGAGGGTGGTGGGTTCAATACATGGAGGATTGTTCCTGCTCTACGTCGGCTTGTTGGCCGGGATACATTTTCGGCAACGATGGTCTTTTATGTTTTCACTCTACGCATTCGTTGCGTCTATTATTCCGTTTGGAACATTTGTGCTGGACAAACACCTTCGGGCGAAAGAAGCAGTCCTGAACTGATCAGGAAGGAAAGTTCTTTACTTGCAGGTTTTTCCATCGAAGTACTTGCAGCTTGTCTCGCCTGATTTCACTTTCCAGGTCTTCAGCAGGGGCGCTTGCTCGTTCCCTCTCATCTCGACGACGAAATCCACGAGGCCTGACACCGGAAGTTTCCCAAGGTGCTGCTTGGCCTCGTCTGGAGCATCGACCCAAAAAACTGACCCAAACGTGGAAATCAAGACTCGATGGTTTTCTGTATCGACCTGAATGACGGGACTGTAGAAACTTTTGTCCTCGGCGAAGCTAGGCGATGCGAGTAGACCGAGCAAAAAGAAACTGGAGGAGATGGCGAGAAGAGTTGTACGCATGTATGACATGCCGAGCCCTCTTTCTTGTAAATGAAACTATGAATCCATTATCGCATTGAGGCCAAGGGGAAACAAACTGGAAATTGTCGATCAGGGTTGATGTGCTGAATGCCATTTTCAGGATTCAGAAAACTATATTGGCCCGTGAGAGTTTCGAAGGTCAGTATGAATGCCAGAACAGGAGTAAACTTTCACAGGCTTGTCAAAACGGTCATCCAACAAGGCCGCAGGCAAGTCAAAACCGGAGGCGTTACTTTCCTCACCCGCCCAACCCCTGAGCTGCCAAGACAGCTCGTTTCCCGAGTGGGGTACGTTGAGGATTTTGACGAGCCGAGAACGATGCATGGGAAGAGGCGCGTCTCGGCGCGTCGGGGTTGGGCGGGTGAGAAGGACGCCGTTTTCACAAGCCTGTAGTTGTGATGTGCGCTTGCGTGACTATCCCACCCGTGATCCAGTATCCACGAATATCCGGATTCGACCTCTCCATGAGAGAGATGAGCAGATAGGCGGGGATCGGTAGATTGATCTTTGGCCAGATTTCTTCGTAGTCGGTGGCAATCTTAATATCGGTGATGGAAGGGCGCGCCGGGTCGTGGGGGTGAGAGTGGTAGACCACTTGCAGGTCGAGCCCTTTGCTTCGAATATCCTTTTTCGCAACGGAAAAGTCTTGCATATCCATCACGAAGGCGATCTCGGCTCGTTCGGCCGGTGACAGTCGTTCCAGATGCGCAATCTTGGCCGGGTCGAAGGAAGACAATTTCTCGGCTCCTTCGAGCGCCACGATATTTTTGATCCGATAGAGATGAGTGACGGCTCCACTGGTTCCGGCCAGGAGCCCGCAACACTCATAGGGATCGAGTTCCCTGGCGTGAGCCACCATATCGTCGAGGATCGATTGAGGGATGATGAGATCAGACACGATAGCTAAATGGTGCAGCTGACGGTGTAGTCCATGCTGAGATTTTTGATCTTGGGATTCTGACCGCAGAGCGGGCAGGCCGGGTCTTTGGGACGACGGACTTTTCTGAATTTCATCTCAAGGGCATCATAGATCAGCAGGCGATCAGCCAGGCTTTCGCCGATGCCAAGAATTTCCTTGATTGCTTCCGATGCTTGAAGAATGCCCATGGTCCCAGCGAGGGCTCCCAAGACGCCGGCTTCTTGGCAATTGGGAACGAGTCCAGCCGGAGGTGGCTCCGGGTAGAGGCAGCGGTAGCAGGGATAGCCGGCATGGGGCTTGATCGTCGTGAGCTGGCCTTCGAAGCGAAACATGCTGGCGGAAATGAGCGTCTTCTTGGCGAAGAAGCAGGCGTCGTTCACGAGAAAACGTGTGGCAAAGTTGTCGGATCCGTCCAGCACCATGTCGAACTGAGAAATCAACGCAAGGATATTGTCGCTATCGACGTTCTGGTGATAGGTCTTGATCTCGATCTCCGGGTTGATCGCCGAGAGGGTTTTTTTGCCTGACTCTACTTTCGGCATACCGACCGTAGCAGTGGAATGCAGGATTTGCCGCTGCAAGTTTGAGAGATCGACGACATCGCCATCGACCAGACCGATGGTGCCGACACCGGCGGCGGCGAGATAGAGTCCGGCAGGCGAGCCGAGTCCCCCGGCGCCGATGAGCAAGACTTTCGCCTTGATCAGCTTCATCTGGCCCTTACCACCGACGTCGCTCAGAATAATCTGCCGGCTGTATCGTTGAATCTGTTGTTCAGTTAATTCCATCGCTTCGCTTTCGGCGTCTGGCTAGAGGCTAGGGGCGAGAGGTTTGAGAAAGATTTCCCTTAGCCCCTTGCCTCGCACCTCTCGGCCATCTTCATTCCACCACATTCAATTCGATCGGGTCGACGATGACGCCCTTCTTGCGGAGTCCTGCAATCGCCCGGTCGATCTCTGTACTGTCCCCGGTCAGTTCAAGGTCCATCCATCCTGCTGTTTCACGAACGTCGGCACGTCGAACGTTT
>JANOJM010000321.1:0-6767 GCA_031418735.1 Nitrospiraceae bacterium
CGACCCGCAGGGGCTCGTACGTCGCGTTGAGCAGAAGGGTCATTTCCATGCCGTAACCTCATTCCCAACCGAGGCTCCTTGTATGAGAGGGCCCAGGTGTAGTATTGGAATACGTACCTAGTTCTATGCCATAAGCCTCGCTCGAAATCAAGCTACTGACGGGTCTAGGGACTGTAGCTGTTCCATGGGACAGTCGGCCAAGGAGAAGCACCAACGCCATGTCTGAATTTATCACCGTCGCTAACGTGGAAGATATTCCTCCAGGAAGCGGGCAAACCGTCGAAGTCCAAGGAGTCGGAATTGCCTTATTTAATGTCGACGGATCCTTTTATGCAGTCGACAACACCTGTCCACATGCAGGAGGCCCGCTCGGAGAAGGGCATCTGGAAGGTGACGTCGTCGAATGTCCGTGGCATGGATGGCGATTCAACGTACAAACCGGCGAACGACCGGAGAATCCGGCAATCACCGTCGCCTGCTGTCCCGTTCGAGTCGAAGGGAATCAGGTGCAAGTGGCGCTGCCGGAAGGTTTCAAGTAGCCCGCATTATTCATGAGCGCTTTTGCTGCTATCGCCGATCCGCAGCTTTTGCGCGTGAAGCGTCGTTCGTGAAACGTGAAGCGCAGGATGCTCAAAATGGCTGTCCAGCAAGGCAGGAGTCGATGAAAGCACCGGAGGCGTAGCCTCTGGGCTACGTTGAGGATGCTTTCGAGGCGAGAACGCAGCTGGCGGGCATTTTCAGCATCCGTTACGGTGCAGCATCCGGCTCTTTGGGTGTGACCCCATCCGCCGCAAGCGACGCGGCATTGACCTTCTTCGACGAAAGGTCGGCATGCCAAATGAACTCACGTTCGAACCATTGTCCCGTCACCCCCTGATCTCGCAACTGGACCCGTATCTCGTACTGATCCCCCTCCACGTGCTTCACCCGCCACTCACCCAATCGGGCCACTCGATTGCGTTCGCTCATGGAACGCACATGCTCAGTCATTGCCTCACGAATAGTGGGAGAGCCCAACGCCTGATGGGATTGCACCAGCGCAAGAGCCTCGGCGGCCCGACTGTCGAGTATAGGGTTGAGCAACGGAGGCTTCATCCAGAGATAGTAGGCCGCACCTAAAATGAGCACAGCCACGACCGCATAGTGAATGATCTTCACAATTAGAAGGACGAATGAGGAGAGCTAGCGAAGGAATGATTCTCTGACATGGATATCCTAGTAAACAGGGTTCGATGGGACGAGGCGAACTCACACATGACTAGGTTGCATCTTAGGAAGAGCAACAACACGAAGTCAATCCGACTCTATCCAGACAGAGCAACTAGCCGGTGTGCAGCTTGTGAGCATGAAAGTGGTTATGCTACAAATACAAACCGGCACAAAAGACCTGTACCTTAGGCAGTGAACACCGATGAAGTTCTTTCTCTACGGAGACCATCTCAACCCAACGCAGCTGAAGCGGCGCGCACCGGAACATCAGTTCCTGATGCGGGCCACTCTTCCAGAACACACGGTCAAATTCTGCCGGTGGTCTGCGCAATGGCGATGCGGCCTTGCCAGCGTGACCCCCTCACCGGGCGAACAGGTCTGGGGGGCGGTCTTCGAAGTGACCGATGAAGACATTAAGCTGATGGACCTCTTCGAAGAGGATGTGCCTCCCAGCGCGTTTCGCCAAGTCCAAGTCACTGTGCTGACAGAAACCGGGGAAAAAACGCTCGTCACCACCTATGCCGCTACCCCGATCGGCAAGTTCAAACCCAAAGCGCACTATCTCGCTTGGGTTATGAAGGGCCTCAACCATTGGAAGCTGCCGGAAGAAGCCATCGATACCTGGAAGTCGTTCGCACCATCGCAGTAAACACGGAGTATATGGCTCAGATCCGATCACGTGCTATAGGCTATACGCCATAAGCCATTCGCTCTTTCAACAAGGAGAACTCATGCCAAAACCAAAATATCACATCGTCGTCTGCACCAACGCCCGTCCTCCAGGCCATCCGAAGCCCTCCTGCGGCAGCGCCGGATCTGCCTCGCTTCTCATGGCCTTTAACATGGGCCTCATGCAGAAGGGTGTGACACCCGGCGAAGTCCTCGTGAGTGGTTCCTCCTGCCTCGGCCCCTGCGAGCAGGGACCAACCGTCGTCGTCTATCCGGATGCCACCTGGTACTCCAAGGTGACCGAAGCAGATGTGGCGACAATCTTGGACGAGCACATCAAGGGCGGCAAACCGGCAGCGAAGCTGAATCCAGATTCAGTCTGGAAATAAAAACAGGCTAGAGGTGAGGGGCCAGAGGCCAGGGATGAGTTCCGAATCATGCCCCTAGCCTCTTGCCTCTTGCCTAACCATCTCTATGCCAACGCCCAGCCATACAGAACACAAATCCCATGCGCCCAAGTCGATTGGGTGCATGGTGATTACCTGTAGCGACACGCGGACCCCCGACACCGATACGAGCGGGCAGCTCATCCACAAACTCCTCCGGCAGTTCGGGCATGAAGTCATCTCCTACCATTTGGTGAAGGATGAACCAGCCCAGATCACAGGCCGGATCGCTGAAGGCCTGGCAAACGAAGCAGTCCAAGCCATCATCATCAATGGCGGCACCGGCATCTCAAAACGGGATTCAACATTTGAGGCGATCGATGGGATGCTTGAAAAAAAGCTAGTAGGATTCGGCGAGATCTTCCGCAACCTGACCTACCAAGACATCGGCTCCCCGGCCATCATGAGCCGCGCCACCGCCGGCATCATCAAGGGCCGAGTCCTCTTCTCCACCCCAGGCTCCGAAAACGCCGTCAGGCTGGCGATGGAGAAGCTCATCCTTCCTGAACTGGGACATCTTGTGAAAGAACTCACCAAATAAGCGTTAGGCGTAAGGGGCGGTGTTTTAAGATAGTCCACGCGCCTAACGCCTCATCCCTCAGATTGTTCCCCGTAGGATGTTCAAAACGGTCATCATTCTTCACCCCCTCCAAACCCCGGCGGGCCGAGGCGCGCCTTGACCCAGGCAAGGCCGCAGGGAGCGTGGCGACTGAGGCGTACCCTCTGGGGTACGTCGTAGGGAGACATGCGACTGAGAACGAAGCCACGGAACGGCGCGTCTTGTCGCGCCGGGGTTGGGCGGGTGAGAAAAGCCGCCGTTTTCAACATCCTACTAGTCTTGGAAGATTTTTGGTTCAGAGTACGATGCCTCCGGACTAATCTTCGATTGCGCATAACGCTTATAGAACCTCAACACATCCCGTACCGACACCACCCCGACAATTTCGCCTGCTTGAGTCACAGCAAGATGCCGCACGCCTAAGTCAGCCATCATGTCCTGCGCGTCATCGACCGTCTGACTGCCTTCAATCGTGCAAATGGGTGTCGTCATGATCTTCTCGACGGTCATCTTGCCAAGAGGCTTATTGGCTGAGACAGCACGTCGGACAATATCCGTATCGGTGACAATCCCGATCAGCTTCTTCCCCTTCTTCACAAACAGCGACCCCACCCGCGCAGTCTTCATTTTCTTGGCTGCGCTCACAATCGATACGGCAGGCCCCACGGTCTTGGGCTGTTTGCTCATGATTTTCGCCACGGTGGACATCATTCACCTCCCCTTCGTATTGCTGCTGCACGTGATAGAAAAAAGCCGGCCGCGTTTACTCGACTGTGAGGACAATCTTACCGAAAAACTTGCGGCTCAACATCTGTTCTTGCGCCGCGCGCGCCTCTTGTAATGGATAGGTCCGGTCGATCACCGAGATCAGTCGTCCCTGCCCCATCAGCTCCGCTGCCTTCACCAATTCCGCGCGCGTGCCCATATAAGATCCCTTGATTGTGAGCTGACGAGAATAGACATAGCGAAGATCCAACTTGATCTCTGTTCCTGTGGTTGCGCCACAGGTAATCAGGCGCCCTCCTTTTCCCAATGAATGGAGACAGGTGTCCCACACCTCCGGACCGATATGCTCGATGACGACATCGACCCCACGCCCTTCAGTCAGCAGCTTCACGCGCTCAGCAACCTTTTCCTTCGTATGGTTGATAACCGCATCGGCCCCCAGGATCACGGCTTTGGGGATCTTGTCGTCAGACCCGACAGTCGTCATCACGCGAGCCCCGGCGAGCTTCGCCATCTGAACCGCCATCATCCCGACTCCGCTTCCCGCACCCATAATCAGCACCGTCTCGCCATGTTGAAGTCCGGCCAGGGCAAACAGCATATGCGATGCGGTCACCGACACGAGCGGAAACGCTGCCGCTTGTTCAAATGAGAGGTTCTCCGGAATCGGCAGCACATTGCGAAACGGAACTTTCACATATTCCGCATAGCCACCGTGCGTCATGGCGCCAAGCAGCCCATACGAGCGGCACAGATTGTCTCGCCCTGCCAGACATTGCTCGCATTTCCAGCAGCTGATTCCAGGCGAAACAAAGACACGCTGCCCGACAATGACGCCTTCGACCCCACTAGCGACTTGCTCGACGATCCCCGACACATCCGACCCCGACACATGTGGCAACGGCATCGGATAGGCGGGATTGCCCTGTCGTATCCAAATATCGAGATGATTCAACGCGCAGGCCTTGACGCGAACCAGCACCTCCTCCGAACCGATCGTCGGCGCGGGCAAATCCTCATACAAAAGTTTGTCCGGCCCACCATGCCCGCGAAACAGTACCGCCTTCATCTCATCATCCCTTCACCAAACAAAAACTATTTTGAAAAGGCGGGTGGCAGCGAGGTGGGTGCCCAACCGCCCGCAGCGGGGTCCCTACACCGGGCGGGGTGCGAGGACGGTTGGGCTCCTCGCTGACAGGACCTGCCTTTTCAAAATGTTAACGTCCCCTCCACCACCATGACGCACTGCCCTCCCACCTTGACCGTTTTGATAATATCGTCATCCGACTCGACCCGAACAAGAATTTGAGACGGACGCTCGATCTCGTAGCCCTGTTCGACGACAATGTCTGTCGTCGGGGCGACATCCACCACGCCGTTCTGCACCAGATATGCTCCCAATGCGCCGCTCGCGCTGCCGGTCGCGGGATCTTCAAGAATCCCGATTGACGGAGCAAACATGCGTGCATGCACCGTCGCAGACGGCTCTACCGTCACCGTTGTGAAAACCATGATGCCGTTCGCGCCAAAACGACTGCAGAGCTCCATGATGGCAGACGCGTCCGGCTGGATCGAGCGAACAGCTGTCAGTGTACGCACAGGCACGATTAATACTGGTAGTCCGGTGGACACGACCTCAATCGGCCACTTCATGTCGGTGATCGCATGCTTGGGCAAGCCCAATGCGCCGGCGACCTTATACACGTCCTCCATCTCATCCACAGGCCCTAAGAACTCCGGTTTGGGTTGCGTCATCACCACATGGGTAAGCAGCCCCTCTCGTGTATGGAGTTCGACCGGAAAGAGGCCAATGTTGCATTCCTGCATCACGCGGGTGATACCATCGGTCGCGGCAATCAACCCAAGCTGAGCCAACACATAAAATGTCCCCAGCACCGGATGACCGGCAAACGGAATCTCCTGCGTCGGGGTAAAAATCCTGAGGCGAACGACCGCCGCCTGGTCCGTCGGAGGTAGCACGAACACGGTCTCGGACAGGTTCATCTCCCGGGCAATCTGCTGCAATTGACGGTCGGTGAGACCGTGCGCATCGGGAAATACAGCGACCGGATTGCCGCCGAACGGGTCATCGGTGAATACGTCAGCTTGATAAAACTTCAGCAATCGCTGCTCAGACATGGCCTCTTCCTATGCGCGACGTTGCGGCCTTCCAGCATCGTGAACGTGAGAGTCGGCTGAAAATCTACAGAATTGTCGGCAGGGTTTGACAGGCGTCCATCTGCTTTGCCAGACTTGCCCCATGACTGATGTGAACCAAGAAGACATCATCCATGCACTGGAGGTGCTGGGACTCACCCTTCCCGTCACTCCAGAAACCCTCGATAGGACCAGGCGAGTACTATTGTATACCTGGAACCCCGCCCGCTACTCCAATCTGACCAACAACCCCACGCAGTACATGCAGGCCTACAAGAAGGCCGAAGAGATGACCAAACTCATCGAAGCCGCCTATGCCTTGCTCTCTGCCGTACTTGTTCCGGATGATGAAAACGCCATCTAACCGCATTCTCACGGGGACCCGGCCGCCTCACCGACTCGGCGGCGCGCACAAACGTGGTGCTCCTTATTCGTCGCACCGTGCGCCCCAGAGGGTACGCCTCAGTCACCGTACCCCTGCGGCCTTGTTACATGGCGTTTTGATCATCCTGCTAACCCACATCGTGGCTCGTGACCCTCGCCATGCCGTCATGCCCCTCCGACTGCGCCACAGGCCAGGTGACTAATCCTGACACGCCTTCCGGCGATCCGACAGCCTGCGTCTGCTGCGCGTAGATCTGCGGCAACTGATTCGTCCCGAACTTCGAGATATAGAGGAAGACATGTTCCCGCGAGTTCACGCGCACAGCCCAGGGGTGAAAATCGTTCTTATAGAATTCTTCGCACATCTGCATTGCGTCCAAGCATGAGAGGGTGTTGGGGTCATTCAACGTGTAGTAATAGTCCAGGGGAAGATCGTACTCCTCTTGTTTGTGGATCGTAATGCCGAACTTCTCCGGATTGCGCACCATCGGCGTATGGCGATAGGCCACGAAGTAGAACAGCTCCATCGAGTGAATCACCGGCTGGTTCTCAATGACGAACTGGCGGGTTTCCAACGCTTCATCGAGCGTTTCGCCGGGGAATCCATAGAAGGCCAT
>JANOJM010000322.1:0-7006 GCA_031418735.1 Nitrospiraceae bacterium
ATGAATCGACTGGTCGCCCATGATCTTTCTTGTCTCATGGACCATCTTCATCTCTTCCTTCGTATACCCTGACGGCAGAAAATCGTCGATCTGAGGCAGACAATTGAAGGCGATCTGATAGGGATAGACCTTGGGACTCGCCGACTTGAAGCTCAACAGATCTTGGCATTCCGTCATCAGCTCATCCATGGCATCTTTCCCCGTGCCGGAGACCGATTGAAAGGTCGTGACGACAATCCGCTTGATCCTGGCCTCATCATGCAGGGGCTTCAACGCCACGACCATTTGAATCGTGGAACAATTCGGATTGGAGATAATCCCCTTATGCCATTGAATGTCGTGCGCGTTCACCTCAGGTACCACGAGCGGCACTTCAGGCGTCATCCTCCAGGCAGCACTATTATCGATCACCACCGCACCGGCCTTCACTGCGATCGGAGCAAACTCTCGACTAAGATCCGCCCCGGCAGAGAAAAGTGCGATGTCTACGCCGGCAAACGAATCCTTTGTCAAAACTTCAATGGGTACTTCATTGCCCGCAAATGTCACCGTACCACCGGCCGAACGAGCCGATGCGAGAGGGACCAGACGTGCGACGGGAAACTTCCGCTCCTCGAGTACATCGATCATTTCTGTGCCGACCGCCCCGGTCGCGCCGACAACCGCTACGACATACCCTGATTTCTTTTTCAACATGAGCCTCGTTCCTGCCTACAGCGCGATCTCGCGAATGCGATGATTGAACGTATCGGCCACGAGCAAATGCCCTGCACGACCCATCACGATTCCAAACGGATAACTCAAGCCGGCTTCGAAAGCCGTGCTCTCATCACCCCCGTAGCTGGCCACACCAACGCCAGCAATACGCTCAATCCCTCCGGTGATCCGATCCCACCGCCGCACCAGATGATTGTCCGAATCGGTAAAGAAGAGATTCCCCTCTTCATCCAATGCAATACCCGATGGCCGAGAGAGACTGCGGCTGGGCGGCTCATCCGGCCCCTGATATTTATACTCACCACCATCACCGGCCACAGTTCGTATGAAGCCGGTGACAGGATCGACGGCGCGAATCCTTCCGTTAAAACTATCGGCAATGAACAACATGCCGTCTGCAGTGAGCGCCAATCCGCTTGGGCCGGCCAGGCCGGTTTCCACCGCGACCATATCGTCTCCATTATATGCAGCCGTTCCTGTCCCTGCGACCGTAGAAATCACTCCGGTAGCTAAATCCACCGCCCTCACGCGGTTGTTACTCTGATCGGCAATATAGAGGACGCCCCTGTCGCTCACCGCTAAAGCAGACGGTTCGTTCAACCCAGCCTCTACGGCCAACCCTCCGTCACCAAAGCACCGAGGCTGGCCGACGCCGGCAATGGTCGTGATCAGTCCGGTACCGGACTCCACACGCCGTACCCGATGGTTCAGTGTATCAGCAATGTAGAGGTGCCCTGCCCGATCGACCGCAACCGCGGTCGGAAAATTCAACAGAGCTTGATCCGCAGGGCCACCGTCGCCACTGAAGCGTTTTGTCGGCGTTGGACCAGTCACAACATAACGCACGGTCCCACTTAAGTCAGTCTGCTGGGTAAAGGCGTGAGAATTAATCGCGTCGGTTTCGGCAAAAGGATCGTCATTCCCTGCTCCCTCCGCCACCGCAACAGGCGAAACACGATTTGCCTTAGATCCGACTCCCTGGGTGCACCCGGCTACCGTCCTGATACAGTGGGTCTTCATGTCGATTTTCCGAACGACGTGGTTCTCCGAATCGGCGATGAACAGGTTACCCTCTGTATCGACCGTGAGACTCTTCGGCTCATTCAAGCAAGCGGCAAGCGCTCCTGCTCCGTCACCGGACCAGCCAGGAGATCCAATCCCGGCGACAGTCCGGATCAATCCGGCGTGAAGATCTGTATTCATCTGCCTCATAAGTCGTGCTAGTTCAGATATTGCAGGATGACTTCGCCCATTTCCATCGTACTGACAAGGCGAGTGCCAGGGCTGTGAATGTCTTTCGTCCGATAGCCGAAATCGAGAGTTTTCACGATCGCCTCCTCGATGGCGGCGGCTTCCTTATCCAACTTGAAGGCATAGGACAGCATCATAGCTGCCGAAGCAATCGTTGCAATGGGATTCGCCACATTCTTCCCCGCAATATCAGGCGCACTGCCATGAATCGGCTCGAACAATCCGACCTGCGCGCCGATGCTGGCCGACGGCAACATGCCGATAGACCCGGTCAACATCGCGGCTTCATCGCTCAGAATGTCACCGAATATATTGTTGCAGAGCATCACATCGAACTGCCGCGGGTTGCGCACGAGTTGCATCGCCGCATTGTCGACATAGATATGGCTCAACTCCACGTCCGGATAGCCCTTGTGGGTCTCAATGACGACACGACGCCACAGCTCGGATGACTCCAGCACGTTCGCTTTATCGACAGACGTCACCTTTTTCCGGCGTTTTCTGGCCGCCTCAAACGCCACTTTTGCGATGCGTGCGATTTCTTCGGTGGTATAGACCTCGGTGTTGAATCCTCGCTCGCTCCCGTTCGGCAGCTTCTCGATGCCTTTGGGCTTCCCGAAATAGATGCCGCCGGTCAGTTCCCGAATGACGAGGATATCGATTCCCTCAATCACCTCGCGTTTCAGCGTGGAGGCATCGGCCAACATCGGATACAACTTCGCCGGCCGCAAATTCGCGTAGAGGCCCAAATGCTCTCGCAAGCCCAACAATGCGCGTTCCGGACGCAAGCTATACTCCAGCCCCTCCCACTTAGGACCGCCTACTGCGCCAAGCAAAACTGCGTCGCTCTGCTTGGCCAGGGTCAGCGTCTCATGAGGGAGCGGAACGCCCACTTTGTCGATAGCCTGCCCACCGACATCAGCGGAGAAAAACTCGAACTTGTGCTCGAACTTCTTGGCCACAGCCTTCAGCACCTTCACGGCCTCAGGGACGATCTCCCGACCCACTCCATCACCGGCTAATACGGCAATCTTCGCTTTCACAAACTACTCTCCCTCTTTGTGAGTTTCATCCACACCAGCTCTACTCCAGCACTTCCTCGTCCTCTGGCCGCCAAGCGGGCTCGACCACACAGAGGAACTCAATGGCAGTGGGACCATTACTCTCCAGAGACTGCTTGCCTCCCGGAGGCACATAAACAATGGAGCCTGTTTCCACCGCGACGACAGAGTCATCTACGGTCAATCGTCCCCTGCCTGCGATAATGTAGTAGACCTCTGAGGATCTCAGCTTATGCCACTTCGACCGAAGGCCTGGAGCCAATGTCCCGTGTGCCACACTATACTTAAGCGAGAGCGGATGTTTCGCAGGATGCAGTAACTCCCGCAGGACTGTATGATCGCCGGCCAGAAACTCCGGCCGATCTGCCAGGGTGACATGAACCACGCCGCACCTCTCAGCCGATAATACATTTCAGATCCCGAACCGGGACCGGTAACTCTACCGTGGCCACTTTCCCTAAATCAAGCTGACCTTATGTTCACCCTGCGGCTGTCTTCCCGCCAGATACAACAGCTTGTTTAGCGCGTTGAGATAGGCCCGTGCCGAGGCCATGATGATATCCGTATCTGCCCCATGGCCTGAGACAGTGCGCCCATCTTCTTGAACCCGGACCGAGACTTCGCCCTGAGCATCGGTCCCGCCGGTAATGGCCTTCACCACATACATGAGCAGCGTACTTTTCGTCTGCGTCATCGCGGCAATCGTCCGATAGACCGCATCGACCGGCCCATCGCCTGTCCCGGTCTGCGAGATCGTTCGTCCGTCGATCTCGAGTTCGACCGTGGCAGTCGGAACCCGATCTGTCCCGCTGGCGACAAAGAACGATTTCAAGTTGATCCGATCGGCCATTTTGGCCAACTCTTCTGAAACGATGACTTCAAGATCCTCCTCGTATATCTCTTTCTTCTGATCGGCCAGTTTCTTAAACCGCTCGAACGCGTGATTGACCTCTTCATCAGAGAGCATATATCCCAACTCCACCAGCCTCTGTCGAAATGCATGCCGTCCTGAAAGCTTCCCCATGACCATCTTGCTCTCGACCAGCCCGACCGTCTCCGGCCGCATGATTTCATAGGTCGTCTTGTCCTTCAGCAGTCCGTCCTGGTGAATGCCGGATGTATGGGCAAAGGCATTCGCCCCGACGATCGCCTTGTTTGGCTGCACCACCATGCCGGTGATCTTACTGACCAATCGGCTGGTCTTTGAAATTTCTTCGGTACGAATCTTCGTGTCGGCTTGATAGAAATCCTTCCTGGTTCGAAGCCCCATGACAATTTCTTCCAATGCCGTGTTCCCTGCCCGCTCACCGATTCCGTTGATCGTGCACTCGACTTGGCCTGCCCCTTCGAATACCGCCGCCAAACTGTTTCCCACGGCCATGCCCAAATCGTTGTGGCAATGGACGGAGATCACCGCTTGCGCGCTATTGGACACCTGCTCGCGAATGCCACGGATGAGCCGACCAAATTCTTGTGGCACCGCATAGCCGACCGTATCAGGAATATTAATCGTCCCGGCTCCTGCGGCGATCACCGCCTCGATTACCTCATAGAGATAGGCTGGATCCGAACGGCTGGCATCCATGGGTGAAAACTCCACATCGTCTACATAGCCCCTCGCCCGTTGCACCATCTCGACCGCACGCCTCTTCGCCTCATCGCGCGTCATTCTGAACTGATGCTTCAAGTGAATATCCGAGGTTGAAAGAAACGTATGGATGCGAACCTTAGGAGCCCCCTTCAACGCCTCCCAAGCCCGATCGATATCCTCCGGGCGAGCCCGCGCCAAGCTGCAAATCGTCGGCCCCTCGACTTCCTGGGCAATCCGCCGCACCGCTTCAAAATCGCCAGGGGAACTATAGGCAAATCCTGCTTCAATGATATCGACCCCCAGCCGTGCCAACTGCTTCGCCACCATGATTTTCTCTTCCACGTTCATGCTCGCGCCAGGCGATTGCTCGCCATCCCGCAAGGTCGTATCGAAAATTCGTATCATTCGGCTCATGATGTCACCTCTCTGATCTTATGAGATTGCTCAAAATGTTTTTCCCTCAAGGCCGCAGCATCCTGCGCCACTGAGGGCGACTGGAGTGATTCCTCACTGTACACATCGAGCGAGCATGCGAATCTAGTTGCCCGACTTCATTTTTCAGCAATCTCAAATAAAAAAGCCTCCAGCCCCTGGCCCAGGGACGGAGGCTTTGAGAAGCTCCGTGGTACCACCCTGATTCAGCTATGAACAACCTGCGCTGTTCATAGCCCTTCATTTCGCCCTGTCACGGGGGCGAGGCGGAATCCACTACTCGGGTTTCACGGATTCTAGCTCAGAGGCGAGTTCGGCGCCGCACAGGCTGGTTTGCACCATTCACCAGCTCTCTTTTACTGTGCGAATCGCGTACTACTCCTCGTCGCAGCCATTAGCAGGAACCTGCGGGAGTATTCTCCCGTTGTGATACATGTACAAACCATCGAAGTTCTAGCATGCAAAGTGATCATCCCACAGTCCGTTAGAGCTTTGATTCATTCACCGACTGCTCGGCCTTGGGCGACGGACGCTTCCCGGCCACCTTGGACAGAAGTCCAATGAGCCGTTCTGCCGGACCAAGCATGGCATAGCCGGCAAAGACGACAAATAGCATCACTTGAGGCCACGCCGCTACGAGCATGAGCGCCAAAATTCCCCAGACGAGATAGGTAATGTGCTGACCGCCGCGGAACTTCATGTCTTTAAAGCTCCGATACTTAATGGTGCTCACCATCAAGAACGAAAGGGTCAGCGTAATAATCAGAACAATTAGGGGCTTCACTTCTGTTCCAATCCTGACGCTGTAATGGTCAAAAATCACAAGCGACGCCACAACCCCTGCCGCCGCAGGAATAGCCAATCCGGTAAAGTACTTGCCGTCCGGCACGGACGTAGTCGAATTAAACCGGGCCAACCGAACCGCGCCCATCGCCACGTACGCGAACATCACCGCCATACCGAACATGCCCTGTCCGCTCAACGCCCAGGAATAAATCAAGAGGCCTGGAGCAACCCCGAACGACACCACGTCGGACAACGAGTCGTACTCAAAGCCGAAATGGCTGGTGCTGTTCGTCAACCGTGCGGACTTTCCATCAAGCACGTCGAAGATCATCGCCACCAGGATGGCGACCGCTGCGACCATGTAATCGGCATTGAACACGGACAGCATCGAAAACACGCCGCACAATAGATTTCCAGTCGTAAAAAGATTCGGGATCAAGTGCATGGCGGCTTTACGCCGCTTCCCATCTCTTCCGAATGATTGCCGAAGGCCCATGGGTTTCATGGTAATTCTCCCAGAATAGTTTCCCCGCCTTTGACTCGGTCGCCGACAGCAACCCTTACAGACGTCCCGATAGGAAGAAACGTATCCATCCGCGACCCGAATCGAATCAGGCCAAACCGTTCACCGAGCACCGCCCGATCTCTTGGCGAGACCCAACAGACGATCCGCCTGGCAATCAACCCCGCCACCTGCACACACAATACTTTTGGACCCTGCACCGTCTTAATCATCAGGGCATTTTGTTCGTTCCTCAATGTCGCATCCGGCTTGCTCGCGACCAGAAACAAACCTGGCTGGTACTGCACATCTTCGATGACCCCCTCACAAGGCACCCGGTTAATATGCACATCGAATACATTCAAGAAGATGCTGATCCTGATACTGCGATCCTTGATGAATCGGGGCTCGAACTCTTCTTCGATGGCGACGACTTTCCCGTCGCCGGACGCCAGGACGAGACGCGGCCCCTGCGGGACTACCCGGGATGGGTTGCGAAAGAACCACGCGACGAAGAAAGTCAGGAGCGCCGCCACGACCGCCGCAATAATCCAGCCCAACCATACTGCCAGCAGTGTAACGCCAACAGCAATCCCGATGAAGGGAATTCCTTCTTTGGCAAACGGGATGCCGACGGCACGATCCGCCACAGAGTCGCCTCAGGTT
>JANOJM010000323.1:0-5516 GCA_031418735.1 Nitrospiraceae bacterium
AGATGTCGTCAGAACCAGGACGATGGCCCTCCAACAAGCGCTCGATTGGCTCGAGCTCAGCGAAAAGGAATTGCGTCTCTCACGAGAGGAAACGATTCAACGACTCGCCATTGCCGCCGAATACCGGGACAGCGCCACGGCCCAACATATTCAGCGCATGAGCCATTATTGTGAATTACTTGCCAGGAAATATGGACTGTCTTCCGAACGATGCGACTTGATCCGCACCGCCAGTCCCATGCACGACATCGGAAAAATCGGCACACCGGATCATGTGCTCCTCAAGCCCGGCAAGTTCACACCGGAAGAATTCACCGTCATTTCTCAACATGCGGAAATCGGCTATCGCATCCTCAGCGGATCGGATGCGGAAATCCTCAAGGTCGCAGCTTCGATCGCCTGGACCCACCATGAACGTTGGGATGGTAATGGATATCCCCGCAAGCTGAAAGGCGAGGCCATTCCCGTGGAAGGACGGATCGCCGCAATCGCCGACGCGTTCGATGCACTCACGACTGCACGCGTTTATAAGCCGGCCTTCTCTCTCGATCACGCCGTCGATCTTATGACCAAGCATCGGGGGGAGCATTTCGACCCAGAGCTTCTCGACATCTTCTTTGCTTCACTGAGCGACATTACGCTCATCCATGACCAGTACGCCGACCAGCTACCTCGCACAATGATTCCTGAGTCATAATCATCCTTTTCGTCATTTCGTTGACCGCTTTTCCGCTCGCCGATATACTTCCTCTATCTCGTCAGGTACAGCCCCAAGCGCAGACTCTCAGGCCCTGTACCCACAATATAAATAGTTCATGCAAGCGAAAGGATTGCCGATTATGGCAAAGAAGATAACGGCGGCCCGCAAACAGAGGGCGACACGCAATTGGATCGCCTATCTGTGCGAATCCTTGGTCACATCTGGAGTCATGCCGACCTGGGAGGCTGCAACCTATCTGACCGAGAACCTGTTTGGAGAAAAACCGAATCCCCGCCTCTTAAGTGCGACCAACGCCTACGAAGTGACAGCCCAATTTCTTCAGCGGCTGTACCATCCCCTCGTTGAAGCCGCTTCACGTGATATCACCTTACCAGATGGCGCCGTGCTGCACGTATTTACGGATATCAGCCTCACCGGAAAATCTGCGGTACTCGTGGTTTTTGTGTCCGGCAATAATCACCCGCACCAGTTGCTGATGCTGGACGCCGCCAAAGCCTGGGAGCTGGTCTTTACTGATTCAGAGGACGTGAATCGCTGGGCAGAAGAACGGTATCGGCGAGTGAAGACGGCGCTGACTGCGGCAATACGGATACCAGTCCAAGACACCGTATTAGCAGAAGCTTCCTAGGCTACCAGCGTACGAAGAACGTTATATGGTTGGTTTGGTTTTTTGGGTTGAACGAAACTAACCAGATGAACCAAATCAACCAGTTTCGCTCCGCTATATTCCAGTGGGTTCATCGATAGACTTCGGCCCCAACGGAGAATGACGCTATGAGCAAAGAAACAGAAGACGCTTTCGTCAACGAGAATCAACAGGTTATTCGAGACTATCTGATTGGAAAATTCAAAGGGTTTGAAGTCACCGACACGCCTAATCCTCCTCTCTCACACATGTTTATCGTGACGAGATCTGCAGAGGAACGATACAGCGTAAAGGTGACATGGTCACAGATTTCAGACAATAACAACACCCCTGCAAGGATTGAACAGCTCCTTATCGCCCACGATGTAGCTGGCAGGATGCGAGGTAAGTCTCAGGGAGAGTATTTCTCGTGGGGAAGCTATTAGGCGAGGCATGGGACATTCAGCTGCGGGCTATGCTGGCTGCTGCTGCGGATCGTAGTTCAGGTTTGGCCCCAACCATCGCTCCAGCGCTGAAAGGGGCATCCCTTTTCGCACCTGATAGTCGAGCACTTGGTCTTTTCCAATCTTCCCCACCGCAAAATATTTGGCCTCCGGATGGGCGAAATAGAACCCACTCACTGAAGCTGCCGGCCACATGGCGAAGCTTTCCGTCAGGGTGATTCCTGTCTGCTCTTCTGCGGACAAGAGATCGAAGAGCAACCGTTTCTCTGTGTGGTCAGGGCAGGCCGGATACCCTGGCGCGGGGCGGATGCCGCGATACTTTTCACGGATCAGATCTTCACTCGACAGCGCCTCGCTCTTGCCGTACCCCCAGGCATCACGCGCTTGCTTATGGAGAAACTCCGCAAAGGCTTCGGCTAAACGATCGGCCAACGCTTTAGCCATGATGGAGTTGTAATCGTCATGGTCACGCTCGAACTCTTTACATAAGACATCCACTCCGACTCCCGTCGTCACGGCAAAGGCTCCGATATAATCCGCGCGCCCGGACTCTTTCGGCGCGACAAAATCTGCTAGCGCAAAGCTGTTCTGCCCTTGCGGTTTCTCCGATTGCTGACGCAGGGTATGGAAGGTCGTCAAGACAGCCGTGCGACTGTCATCACGGTAGATTTCAATGTCATCCCCCACACAATTGGCAGGAAAGAATCCGTAGACCCCGTTGGCGGTGAATAACCGTTGTTCCACAATCTTTCGGAGCAGTGCCAATGCATCGTCATGCAACTCTTTAGCCTTTGGGCCCACGACAGGATCTTCAAAAATGGTCGGATAGCGTCCGCGCAATTCCCAGGTGTGAAAGAACGGCGACCAATCGATGAAGGGAATCAGATGATCCAACGACTGCTGCGGCACCACTTTTACCCCAGTGAAGGCCGGGATGGGGATATCGATCTCAGCCCACTTGGATTGGAATCGATTGGCCCGCGCCTTCGCTAACGTCCAGAGGGATTTGGCGCCCTTGTCCTGATGGGTCTGCCGTATCTGATCGTAGTCGGCGCGCACCTTCTTGGCAAAGTCGGTCTGCAAGTCGGCATTGACCAAGCTGCCGACAACACCCACCGCTCTGGAGGCGTCCAGCACGTGGACCACGGAATGGCTGTAGCCCGGAGCGATCTTCACAGCCGTATGGGCTTTGCTCGTAGTGGCGCCGCCAATGAGTAACGGCAGATCAAAGCCCTCGCGCGTCATCTCGCGTGCGACATGTGCCATTTCATCCAGCGACGGGGTAATCAGCCCGCTCAACCCGATGATCGCGACGCCATGTTCGCGTGCCGCTGCCAAGATCTTTTCACAGGGCACCATCACCCCAAGATCGATCACTTCGTAGTTATTACATCCCAGGACCACCCCGACGATATTTTTCCCGATGTCATGCACATCGCCCTTGACTGTGGCGAGCAGGATCTTGCCATTCGAACTCGACGCGCCTGTTTTTTTCTTCTCCTCCTCCATAAACGGCATGAGGTAGGCCACGGCTTTCTTCATGACCCTGGCGCTCTTGACCACTTGCGGCAAAAACATCTTGCCGGACCCGAACAGATCCCCCACGATGTTCATCCCGGCCATCAGTGGTCCCTCGATCACATGCAGCGGCTTGGGATACTTCTGTCGCGCCTCCTCAATGTCCTGCTCGATATAGTCGGTCACGCCTTTCACCAGCGCATGGGAGAGGCGCTCCTCGACCGTGCCGGCGCGCCACTCATCGTCTTTCACCGCCACTTTGCCCTGCTGCTTGACGGTCTCGGCAAAGGTCACTAATCGTTCGGTCGCATCCGGCCGCTTGTTCAGCAGCACATCTTCGACCAGTTCCAAAAGATCCTTAGGAATCTCCTCGTACACCGCCAACTGCCCGGCGTTCACAATACCCATGTCCAGACCGGCCTTGACGGCGTGATAGAGAAACGCCGCATGCATTGCCTCGCGCACGCGGTTGTTGCCGCGAAATGAGAAGGAAATATTGCTGACGCCGCCGCTAACCTTCGCCAGCGGAAGATGTTGCTTGATCCAGCGCGTGGCGTCGAGGAAGTTCACCGCGTAGTTATTGTGTTCCTCGATGCCGGTCGCGACCGTGAGGATGTTCGGATCGAAGATGATATCTTGGGCGGGAAAACCGATGCGTTCCGTGAGGAGGCGATAGGCCCGCTCACAAACCTCGATCTTGCGCTCATACGTGTCGGCCTGACCGCGCTCATCGAAGGCCATCACCACCACGGCAGCCCCATAGCGATGCACTAACTTAGCCTGCTGGAGGAACTTGGCTTCGCCCTCTTTGAGGCTGATGCTATTGACGATGGGCTTGCCCTGGATATTCTTCAGCCCGGTTTCGAGAATATCCCACTTCGAACTATCCACCATGATGGGCACACGAGTGATATCCGGTTCCGATGCGACCAATCGTAGGAACTTCTCCATGGCAGCCTGGGAATCGAGCATGCCTTCGTCCATATTGATATCGATGATCTGGGCGCCCCCCTCTACTTGCTGTCGTGCCACCGAAAGTGCGGCTTCAAAATCGCCTGCTAGAATCAGTTTGGAGAAAGCCGGTGAGCCCGTCACGTTGGTCCGTTCACCGATGTTCACAAAATTCGATTCTGGCCTGATCGTGACCGCTTCCAGCCCGCTGAGTCTGGTATGGGGCTCGACGGATCGCGTGACGCGAGGAGGAAGCCCCTTCACGGCCGCAGCAATCATGTTGATGTGCCCTGGTGTCGTCCCACAGCAACCTCCGACGATATTCAGCCAGCCATTCTGCGCCCATTCTCTCAATTGGGGCGCCAGGCTATCGGGTGTTTCCGGAAACCCCGTCGGCAGCAACGGATTAGGCAGCCCAGCATTCGGATGGCTACTCACATAGATCGGAGCCAGGCGCGAAAGCTCTTCAATCAACGGGCGCATTTCCTTGGGGCCTAACGCACAGTTGATGCCGACGCTGAGCAAGGGCACATGGGACATGGAATTCCAGAAGGCTTCAATCGTTTGGCCCGTCACCCCACGATTGCTGCCGGCTTGAATAAATGTCACCGAGGCCATGAGAGGGAGCCTGATGTGACGATCATCGAAGAACTTATCGATGGCAAAGAACGCCGCTTTGGCATTGAGCGTATCGAAGATGGTCTCGACCAATAGGATGTCGGCTCCACCGTCGATCAAGCCACGGACCTGCTCGTAGTAGGCTGTCACCAGTTCATCATAAGTCGTGCCGCGCGCTGCCGAATCGTTGACATCAGTCGAGATAGACGACGTCTTCGTCGTCGGTCCAATCGCCCCGGCGACAAAGCACGACCGGCCAGGCGCTGCAATCTTGACCTGCTCCGCAGCACGCTTGGCGCATTCCGCTCCGGCTCTCGCAATCTCATAGGCCAACGACTCCATGCCATAGTCAGCCAGCGAAATAGCTTGCGCATTGAATGTATTCGTTTCCACGATATCGGCGCCGGCTTCGAAGTACTGGCGATGGATCTCCTCGATGATAGTGGGCTGCGTCAGGTTCAACAGATCGTTGTGCCCCCGCTGATCTTTCTTCACATCTTTGAACCGCTCGCCACGAAACGCGGCCTCATCCAGCTTCCGCTGCTGGATCATGGTCCCCATAGCCCCATCGAGAACCAGAATGCGTTCTTGCAGTAAGGCTTCTAACGATGCACTCATA
>JANOJM010000324.1:0-3023 GCA_031418735.1 Nitrospiraceae bacterium
CGGAACTCCTTTCGGGATTGGATGCCAAGGATACTGCCTGACTCTTCTCGTCTTCTCTATCGGCAGAAATAGGACGGGGCTTGAGGCTAGCAAAATAAAACGGGGAGAGTCAATCAACGCCAAACAATTGTTGGTGAGCGCAAGGCGTTAGGTTAGGTACTGCGAAAAATCCGATGTGTATCTCTCACGGGCACCATCTTGACTAAGTCCAGTAGAGACAAAAGGCCCACAACCCTATTGCCCTCCGTCACTGCAAGGTGGCAATCCGTTTCTCGGCCATGAGCCGACTGGCATCGCAAACGGTCTCGTCGATGTCGATCTGTTTTTCACGATCTCCCCCCTGCCCGTCAAAGTAGTTCGTGACGCGAGCATACCCCATCCACACAGTGGATTGGTCGGTGAGCGCATAGCCACGCCCGGGACGAATCAGCGATTGATCCAGTGCTATATCCGACGAACAACAATCTCGAGATCGAAGCTAACCTTCCATAGTTAAAAACTCCAAAATGATTGGGAGATAGCCAGCCCCACCACTGCGTTGCTGGAAACAACGGGCGGAACCCTAGTACAACTGTCAGGAGCCACGCTACTGCCGATCATGACTAACCAATAAGCAGTCGGCAGGATGAACCATAAAGGAAGGGATCTTAGAAATCGTACCAAGCACAAGTGGTTGAGGTCACCGGGCCCGAGACGTGACAATGCGAAATTTGTCTTCAAGAACAATGGGATAGCTTGACATGCCGGAGGTCTTCACGCAGACTCCCGTACATGCAGGACCAGACCTGGCAGACCCTTCTTGCCAAACTCGCTGAACGCGCCGGTATCGCGACTGACTATTACGATATCGCAGGCAATCTTCACTTCACCTCCGATGACTCCCGGCGCGCCATACTGACTGCCATGGGCTTTTCGGTTGATTCGACTGACGCGCTGACACAGGCACTGCAGGAATGGGATGAGGCGCCGTGGCAACGCCCCTGCAACTCAGTGCAGATTCTGCGTGACGGTGAAGCGGGATCTACTGTCTCTTGTTATCTGGCACTCGAGGACGGGAAAGAAGGGTCCGTTGTAGTGGCGTGGCAGATCTGCGACGAAACCAACCGCGTGGTGCAAGAAGGGCAGATAGGGCCTGGGCTTTCCGCTGTGGAGGTCCGTGTTCTCAAGGGTCAACGGCATGTGCGTATCGAGATACCCTCTCCCCATGGTCTCTCCATCGGGTACTACAGTTTGACGATACGGGCCGAAAGCTTGGTTGGAGGGAATGTAGCGACGATGCGTATCATCGTGGCGCCACATCAGTGTTATGTCCCGCCGTTCGTCGAGGCGAACCAACGATTGTGGGGACTGGCCTTGCAGCTTTATTCGTTGTCCTCCGATCGTAATTGGGGATGCGGCGATTTCACCGATCTCGGACGGATTGTGGAATGGGCAGGCAAAGGGCTCGGCGCCGGGGTCATCGGACTCAATCCGCTGCACGCACTGCGGAATACTACGCCGTACCATATCAGCCCCTATGCGCCGAACAGCCGATTGTATCTCAATGAACTCTATATCGATCTCGATCGGCTGCCGGAGTTTCGTGAGTCGGAGGAAGCACAGAGACGATTCCATGCTCCAGGGTTTCAAGCCACGCTTCAGGCGCTACGAGAGAGTCGTCTGGTGGACTACGACTCCATTGCGGCAGCCAAGCGCACCATGCTCGAATTGGCCTACCGCAAATTCCTTACAGAGGCCTATAGCGGAGCGGAGCCACATCTCCAACCGAAAACGGCGCGCGCCCGGTCCTTGGAACAGTTTATCCAGGCTGAGGGCACACCGCTCGAGCTGTATGCCACCTTCCAGACGCTGGAGGAAGAACGCCGACTGATTCAATCCAAGTCGGCCACCTGGCACGATTGGCCCAAACAATTCCTCACGCCCGGCCAACCGGTTCGTGAGTATGCAACGCGGCACCCAACGCGCATTCGCTTTTTTCAATACATCCAGTGGGTGGCAAGCGAACAGCTGAACGAGATCCAAAGGGCAACCGAGGAAATGGCCATGCCGATCGGGCTGTATCATGACTTGGCTCTTGGCGCCGATCGGAATGGGGCCGAGGCCTGGATCTATCAATCGGTGCTGGCGCTAGGAGCCGACTGCGGCGCCCCGCCGGACGCGTTTGCGCCGGAGGGACAGAATTGGGGTCTCCCTCCGATCAACCCACATGCGTTACGCGCCAGCGGCTATGAGCTGATGATCCAGTTGCTGCGCAATAATTTCCGATCCGGTGGGGCCATCCGATTGGATCATGTGATGTCACTGTTCCGCCTCTTCTGGATTCCGCACGGGAAGCCCGCCTCCGAAGGCACCTACGTACATTACCCCTTTGAAGACTTATTGGCGATCGTGGCATTGGAGAGCGTTCGATCCAAAACCTTGGTGATCGGAGAAGACCTCGGCACGGTCCCCGATTGGCTCAGAGAGCAGTTGGCGAAGGCGAGAGTGCTGTCCTATCGAGTGCTCTATTTCGAGCGTGGCGCAGACGGCACAATGAAGTCGCCTGGCGACTATCCCGCACAATCGTTGGCTGTCGCGACGACGCACGACTTGCCGACGCTTACCGGGTTTTGGTCCGGCGAGGACTTACGGGTGCGAGCCGAATTGGGTGCCATTACAGATGACGCAGCACGCCATAAGACCTGGGAGGAACGCCAACGTGACAAGGCACGTATTCTCAGTGCGCTTAAACGGGAAAACCTCCTGCCCAATGGTGTGTCGGAGGATCTGGCTACCGCGCCTGCCATGACAAGTCAACTCTGCCAAGCGATTCATATCTACCTGGCCCGCACGCCGTCCTGCGTCGTGTTGGCGAATCTCGAAGACGGCTTAGGCGAGCTTTCGCAAACCAATCTTCCTGGGACGGTCGACAGCCATCCGAACTGGACTCGTAAGTACGCGGTTCGCATGGATGATATTGTATGCGATGAGCGCCTGCAGCAACTTGGGGCTGTCTTGCGTTCCACCCGTCCGCTAGGGTAAGA
>JANOJM010000325.1:0-8170 GCA_031418735.1 Nitrospiraceae bacterium
CTCCTGGCAAACCGGTGCAAGTGACCATCCATAAGGCGGATGGTAAGTCACTCACCATTCAGGCGAACCACAGCATCACCGAACAGCAGATTGCGTGGTTCAAAGCCGGTTCAGCGTTGAACGCGCTGAACTAACAAGGAGCTAGGAGAGAAAGCACTATGACGACCAAAGCAGATAAGATTATCTATACGAAGACCGATGAAGCGCCGATGTTGGCGACCTATTCGTTCTTGCCGATCATCAATGCCTTCAGCAAGGCAGCCGGTGTATCGGTTGAACTGCGCGATATCTCACTGGCCGGACGCATCCTCGCGGTATTTCCGGATTACCTGACGCCGCAGCAAAAGCAGGCGGATGCCTTGTCAGAATTGGGCGAGATGGCCAAGACGCCGGAAGCCAATATCATCAAGCTTCCGAACATCAGCGCGTCGCTTCCTCAGATCCAAGAGGCGGTCAAGGAATTGCAAAGTCAGGGCTATAAGCTTCCCGATTATCCTGAGAATCCGAAAGACGACAAAGAGAAGGACGTCAAGACCCGCTACGACAAAGTCAAAGGCAGCGCCGTCAACCCGGTGCTGCGTGAAGGCAACTCCGATCGCCGCGCGCCGCTCTCCGTGAAGGCCCATACGAGGAAGCATCCTCAGAAAATGGGAGCCTGGAGCCCGGACTCTAAGACGCACGTTGCCCATATGAAGGGCGGGGATTTCCGGTCCAATGAAAAGTCCATGACGACGACTGCGGCGACCGATGTGAAGATCGAGTTCGTCGGTCAGGATGGCAAGACAACTGTGCTCAAGCCGAAAGTGACGCTGCAGGCCAATGAGATCATCGACGCCACGTTCATGAGCAAGAAGGCTCTGCGCCAGTTCCTGGAGGAGCAGATCGAAGACGCGAAGAAACAGGGTGTCCTGTTCTCGCTCCATATGAAAGCTACCATGATGAAGATCTCGGATCCCAAGATCTTCGGTCATGCCGTGACGGTCTATTACAAGGACGTGTTCGAGAAGCATGGAGAGACGCTCAAGAAGCTGGGCGTGGATCCGGACAACGGGATCGGCGATCTCTATACGAAGATCAAATCCTTGCCGGAGGATCAGCGCAAAGCCATCGAAGCCGACGTTCAGGCTGTCTACCAGAAGCGGCCCCCCATGGCGATGGTGAATTCCGACAAGGGGATCACCAACCTGCATGTGCCCAGCGACATCATCATCGATGCCTCCATGCCCCCGGTCATTCGCGATTCGGGAAAGATGTGGGGCCCTGACGGTAAGGCGTATGACGCGAAGTGTGTGATACCTGATTCCAGTTACGCGCCGGTCTATCACGAGGTCGTCGAATTCTGTAAAAAACATGGCGCATTCGATCCGAAGACGATGGGCAGCGTACCCAACGTCGGTCTCATGGCGCAGGCAGCAGAGGAATACGGTTCGCACGACAAGACCTTCAAGGCGCAGGGCAACGGCACGATCCGTGTGGTGGATGCCTCAGGCAAGACTCTGTTAGAACATCAGGTCGAAGAAGGCGACATCTGGCGTATGTGTCAGGTGAAGGATGCGCCGATCAAGGACTGGGTGAAGCTGGCGGTGAATCGCGCAAAGGCCACAGGAGCCCCGGCAGTTTTCTGGTTGAACAAGGATCGGGCGCACGATGCCCAATTGCTCGTGAAGGTCGAACGCTTCTTGAAAGATCACGATACCAAGGGCCTCGACATCCGAATCATGCCGCCGGCCGATGCGACGCGCCTATCGTTGGAGAGGATCAAGGAAGGGAAAGATACGATCTCTGTAACGGGGAACGTGTTGCGCGACTATCTCACAGACCTGTTCCCAATTTTGGAAATTGGAACCAGCGCCAAGATGCTCTCGATCGTTCCTCTGCTGAACGGCGGCGGTCTCTTCGAGACCGGCGCGGGTGGTTCCGCGCCCAAGCATGTGCAGCAGTTCCAGGAGGAAGGGTATTTACGATGGGATTCGCTGGGCGAGTTCCTCGCGCTCGCCGCTTCATTGGAGCATCTTGCTAAGGTGGGGAACAACCAAGCGGCAAAAATTTTAGCCGATGCGCTCGATCAAGCCAATGCGAAGTTCCTGGAGAGCAATAAGTCCCCCGCCCGCAAGGTGGGTGAGATCGATAATCGCGGGAGCCATTTCTATCTGGCTTTGTATTGGGCGCAGGCCCTGGCCCAACAGACTCAGGATAAGAATCTGGCAGCGCGATTCGTCAAGATCGCCAAGGAGATGGCGGATAATGAAGCCAAGATCACGGGTGAATTACTCGCGGCTCAAGGCAAGCCGGTCGATGTCGGCGGGTACTATCATCCAGATGACGCCAAGGCGTCAAAAGCGATGCGACCCAGCCAGACATTGAATGCGATTGTGAATGCGATTGCTTAGAGACCGTTAGCGGTAAGGCGTGAGGGGTTGAGGAACTGAGGAGTTCTTTCAGCCCTTACGCCGTACGTTTCACGCCTCACGAAAGAAAAGATGGCCCAAGAAGACAGCAACGTCATCGATCAGCCTGAAGTCATTCGGCACAAGATGGTCACGGTCGAGATCGCCGGCAAGAAGTACGAGGTGCCGGAGGGGATCACGGTCATTAAGGCCCTGTGGTACTCGGGCCAGGAAGTCGTCCGTGGGGCCGGCTGTCTCGGCGGGTTTTGCGGCGCTTGCGCTGCCTATTATCGGACGAAGGATGACCCGAAAGTGAGGACCTGCCTGGCCTGCCAAATGGCGGTGCAAGACGGCATGTCGATCACGATGATGCCGCCTTTCCCGGCCCGGAAGGCCACCTATGACATGCAGGCGCTCAAGGATCCGAAACAGGATCTCTTCAATCTCTATCCCGAAACGCCGCTCTGCCGGAATTGCAACGCCTGCACTGAGGCCTGCCCGCAGAGCATCGATGTGCGCGAGGGAGTCTGGAAGGCCGTCTTCGGAGATTTCAAGAGTGTGTCCGAGATGTTCATGGATTGCGTCATGTGCGGGATGTGCACACCGGTCTGCATTGCGGACATCGCGCCTAATCTCGTGGCCCTCTATGTGAGTCGGGCGCAGGGGGCTCATTTCACCGAAAAACCCCCGGGACTGGATGTGCGTATAAAAGAGATCGAGGACGGACGTTTCAACGATGAGTGGGCCAAGATCCTCAAGATGAACGAAAAAGAATTGACCGATCACTGCGCAACGGTCAAATAAGATGGGCAAGGGGCAAGGGGTAAGGGGTAAGGGGTATGAGATGGGATTCTCCCATAGCATATCTTCACCCCTCGCCTCTCGCCCCTCGCCCCTCGCCTTATAATCATGGACATCCACGCTCTCCAACAGATTGTTCACGGAACGCGAGATGCTCGACGCAAGCAGATCCTTCCCAAGTTCTCTCCGGCGGATCGTGACCAACTAATCCACAAATATCATCCTGATTATCGTGAGAGCGCCTATCGGCCGATCCGTTTTGGTCCCAATAGCGGGGATAAGACGGTCGTTGAACTGGCATCGTTGCTGGAGGGTGACAGCTCCATCGAAGGCGAGTTCGACCTGACGGCCGACTACACGACCGACGTGTTGGTGGTGGGCGGCGGCGGGGCCGGTTGTGCGGCGGCCCTCCATGCCCATGCGGCTGGCGCCAAGGTTATGCTGGCGACCAAGCTCCGTCTCGGCGACTCCAACAGTGTGATGGCGCAAGGGGGCATGCAGATCTCTGTCGCGTCAGGGGACTCACCCGTCACCCATTTCCTGGATACGCTGAAGGGCGGCCACATGCAGAACGACCATCAGCTGCTCAAGGTGATGGTCGAAGAAGGCCCCTCGATTGCGAAATGGTTATTGAGCCTGGGCGTGCTGTTCGATCGCGATGGGGACGGCAATCTCCATGTGAAAAAAGGCGGCGGCAGTTCAAAGCCTCGCTTGCTGACCTGTTCAGACTATACCGGCCTTGAAATCATGCGGGTGCTCAAAGATGAGGTGCTGAATCAGAAAATCCAGTTACTCGAGTTCTGTGCCGCGGTCGAGCTGACGAGCGATGAGAAGGGGAATTGCACCGGCGCCATCTTCAAAGACCTTGATAACCATCGCCACGTCGTTGTCGCAGCAAAATCCGTCATCCTGGCGACCGGCGGGATTGGACGGCTCCACATTCAGGGATTCCCGACCAGCAATCACTATGGTGCGACCGGCGATGGGCTTTGCCTGGCGTATCGGATGGGCGCCAAGCTCATGCACATCGATACGTTCCAGTACCACCCATCCGGGGCGGTCTATCCGGAACAGCTCATCGGGGCGCTGGTCACGGAGGGTATCAGATCCGAAGGTGGCCATTTGGTCAATGCGAAGGGGGAACGGTTCGTCAACGAACTGGACACCCGCGATGTTGTGTCCTCTTCGATTATCCGGGAGTGCGAAGAGGGGCGCGGCATCCGCACGATGTCTGGGCGCATCGGTGTCTGGCTCGATACGCCATTGCTCGACGCCGAACATGGTGACGGGACTTTGGAAAAACATTTTCCCGCAATGATGCTGCAGTTCGAACGGTTCGGCATCGACATCAGCAAGGATCCGGTGTTGATCTATCCGACGTTGCATTACCAGAACGGCGGCGTGAAGATCGATACCAACTCAGAAACCAACGTGCCCAATCTTTTCGTCGCAGGCGAGGCTTCCGGCGGATTGCACGGGCGGAACCGTCTGATGGGGAATTCGCTCCTCGATCTAATGGTGTTTGGAAAGCGATCGGGATTGACGGCTGCGGCTCGTGCCGCTGCCCTGCCGCAAGGGAGGTTGACGGTCGAGCATCTGAAGGGATTCCGCGCCGAGGCCAAGAAGCACGGCAGTTCGAACGGGATCGTGTCACCGATGATCCTGCCGGCGTACACGCGCAAAGAGTAAAGAGCATATGGCGTATAGCTGATAGCGTATGGTCTGAAGCCATGAGCGCCATCAGTTCCGAGCCATAAGCTATTAGCCATCAGCCATTAGCTCTTAGAGGTTACGATGAACGTTCATGAGTTTCAGGCGAAGCAGTTGTTCGGGCAATTCGGAGTTCCGGTTCCGCGCGGGAAAGAGATTACTTCACCCGAGGCGGGCGCGGCGTGGGTCGCAGAACTCAATACCCCTGTCTTTGTCGTCAAGGCGCAGATTCACGCAGGCGGTCGCGGTAAGGCCGGCGGTGTCAAGATTACGAAGGACAAGGCGGCTGTTCCCGGCCTGGTCAAGGAACTGATCGGCAAGACCCTCGTCACTCACCAAACCGGTCCCAAGGGGCGAGAAGTGCGGCGGTTGCTGATCGAAGAGGGGGCCGCGATTGCCAAGGAATTATATGTGAGCCTTCTCGTCGATCGGGATACCGGATGGCCCGTATTTATCGCGAGCACCGAAGGCGGAATGGAGATCGAAGAAGTCGCCGCCCACAAGCCGGAGAAGATCATCCGGGAAGCGATCGATCCGGCTGTCGGGTTTCAATCGTACAACGGGCGGAATGTGGCCTTCGCGCTCGGGCTTCCTGCCATGGAACCGGCCGTCGTGAATCCCTTTATTCAGATGTTGGGGAACCTCTATCGCCTGTTTATGGAGAAGAACGCGGCGATGGTGGAGATCAATCCGCTGGTCATCACCGGCGACAAAAAGTTGATCGCACTGGACGGCAAGGTCTCGTTCGACGATAACGCGTTGTTTAGGCATGCAGATGTGCAGCAGATGCGCGATCTCAACGAAGAAGATCCGCTTGAGATCGAAGCAGGAGAGAATAATCTGAACTACATCAAGCTGGACGGCAATATCGGCTGTATGGTGAACGGCGCTGGCCTCGCCATGGCGACGATGGACGTCATCAAGCTGGCTGGCAGCGAGCCGGCGAACTTCCTGGATGTCGGCGGTGGCGCGACAAAAGAAACAGTGGCGGCCGGTTTCCGTATTTTGCTGAAAGATCCGAACGTGAAGGGCATCTTTATCAACATCTTCGGAGGGATTGTCCGTTGTGAACGGATTGCTCATGGCGTCATCGAGGCGGCGAAAGAAGTGAAGATTAATGTGCCGTTAGTTGTCAGATTGCAGGGGACGAATGCAGACGAAGGCCGCAAGCTGTTGGCTGAGTCGGGCCTGAAGCTGGAAGTGGCAAATGATTTGTGGGAGGCGGCGCAAAAAATAGTGAAGCTGACGGGCAAGGCGGCGTAGGCTGCCGGTCGCTCCCGTGCCTCTCGGAGCGACCCTTCCGGGCTCGGCCGAGCGGAAGCCTTCGGAAATTCCCTCGAAGACTCGGTCAGTTTCCGCTTTCCTTCTCAGCCGAGCCTCGGCGGGTCCCCGCTCCTTCGGCAAGGTCGCTCCTGGCAGCCTACGCCGCCTGCCCGTGTAGGGGTAGGGAGAGATAATGTTGGAGAAAGCGGTGCACGATCTCCGCCGTAGTCGCGAGACAAGCCGCCATTTCATTTGATGAAACGAAAGCGGTTACAGCATGTGGCCGATAACATTTGCCAAATATTTTGTGGTTGGCAACTGACTTTTGATTACGAAGAGTTGGCAAGATTGGGATCGGGGACGGTGTCGATAGACCTGAAGAATGAGCGGTGCAAATTTAATGGACAGACTATTCCTAACTTGAAAATTGCAGGCGCAATTGGGGCCTGGTTAGTCCGAGACCTTACAGACAATAGAATCCCAGCAGATCACATTCAGGCCATAGTTCTTGAGGCGAAATTACAACAGAAACTTATCCCGGATGCAGAATGCAAGAACGATGTATTGTGGGGTGGTGGCACTCATGAGTATTACATTGCCTGCCAAATCGAGTGTGAGAGCAGAGTTGTTACAGATGAGAAGACATACTCCTGTAATTATAGAGACTATGAGGAATGGCCAGAGGACCTGCGCCTAAATTGAAAAGAAGGAAAACCTATGAGCATTCTTGTTAATAAAAATACGCGGGTGGTGGTGCAGGGGATTACTGGTAAGGAAGGTTCGTTCCATGCCACGCAGTGCAAGGCTTATGGGACGCAGGTCGTCGCGGGTGTGACGCCTGGCAAGGCGGGGCAGGAAGTGGAAGGCATTCCGGTGTTTAATACGGTGCGGGATGCCGTGAAGAAATCCCAATGCGACACGTCGCTGATCTTTGTGCCTCCGCCGTTTTGCGCCGATGCGATTTTGGAAGCGGCTGAAGCCGGGATCAAGTTGATCATTTGCATCACCGAGGGCATTCCGGTGAACGACATGGTCAAGGTCAAGCGCGCGCTCCGTGGCAAAGAAGTCCGACTGATTGGACCGAATTGTCCCGGTGTCATCACCGTCGATGAAGCGAAGATCGGGATCATGCCTGGGTTCATCCATAAGAAGGGTGTGGTGGGCGTTGTGTCTCGCAGCGGGACCCTCACCTACGAAGCCGTGCATCAGCTCACGACAATGGGATTGGGTGAAACGACGTGCGTCGGGATCGGCGGCGATCCGGTCAATGGCACAGGCTTCGTCGATGTGTTGGCGTTGTTCGAGAAAGATCCAGAGACTCAGGCGGTTGTCATGATCGGCGAGATCGGCGGCGATGCGGAAGAGAAAGCCGCTGAGTTCATCAAGAAGAACGTGAAAAAGCCGGTCGTCAGCTTCATTGCCGGGATTACGGCTCCGCCAGGCCGCCGCATGGGCCATGCTGGCGCGATTATCTCCGGTGGCAAAGGCACGGCGACGGAGAAGATGAAGGCGCTCGAAGCGGCTGGTGTCCGAGTGGTGAAGAACCCGGCTGAGATCGGCAACGCGGTGAAGCTTGCGCTCGGGCGGTAGGCATAAAAATCACGTCGTTCGTCTCTCGTCCGAAGATCAGAGCAAATGGCGTATGGCTTATGGCCGATAGCATGTGAAGAAAAACAAAAGTTTCTTTGTTTGTGCTATACGCTATTAGCCAAACGCTCTTCTCTCTTTCTATTCGCTATCAGCTCTGCTCTCCTGGCAGCCAAGTTATTTCCCTTCTTCTACCAGGTTATTCATGTTAGGCTGACCCCATGCGGGTATTTCTCATCCACGTTCGCGACCCACAATTTTACGCCCTCCCGGCTAAAACACGCGCAAAGAACGGCCGTATCAGGGTCATGGGCTTTCCGCCCATCGGCATCATGTCCCTCTCGTCGGTGCTGAAACAGGCCGGCCATGAGTGTGTGATGTTCGATCAGGCGAACCCCGATACGCCGAACGAAGTCATCCTC